>JAUZOH010000520.1 GCA_030706565.1 Bacteroidota bacterium
CAAGTCTGAGGAATCGGCCATTACAGGTACAATTTTTCATAATTGCAAGTTTCCCATCAGTAAGGCTTTTTACATTGCATATCATGTATGCAAGGATAAGGAGGATATTTCCTCTTATGAATTTGCCCGCCGTTTATCTTTGCGGCAGATGACCTGCTGGAATTTTAAAACAAAGATACAGACTGCACTCCAGCAGATGACTTCGTTGTCGGAAAGCGAAAAGTCGGACATTGAAAAAATCCTGACGCACTAATTCCTTATGAAAAGGAGAGTCAATTCCTTTTAGAATTGTACTTCCTTTTCACTGAACAAATCTTGCAGTTATTTTATTTCAAAAGGTACAATCAGTTTAAAGCTGATGTTCCTTCCCATGTTATAGACGCCGGTTCTGCCGGTTGCATGGTCCAGGTCTTCATATTTCAGCCTGCTCAGGTGATTCTGATAGGCCACATCCGCCAGGTTATTTGCCGACAGGTAAACAGAAAAAATTGTTTTGTTTTTTCGGCAGATATCTGTGCCTGTTCCCAGATTGATTAATGTATAGGCAGGGGTTTCGGTTTCGGTTCCAAAAGCTTTGTAAAATTTATCCTGCTTAAAGTTATATTCCAGGCCAACCTGAATGTATGCATTCCTGATTATTTTCCCGTTTCGCTTGTTTGCCCTTAAGGTAGACTGAAATCGGGCCGGAGGGATAAAAGGAAGATACCGGGTTGAATCCGGCTGGTTTCTTTGTTCAGCCCTGACATAAGAGAAACTATTTTCAAAGTGCAGCCAGTCGAGCGGATGAGGATGCACGTCCAGTTTGACCTCACCTCCCCTTAATTGAGCGTTGCCTGCAAAAAACTTGAAGGTTTCATAACCATCGGTGATGGAATCAGCCCCTTTGGCGTTGTTCAATTTATGCGAGAAAATATAATTACGGATGTCATTTTCAAACAGATCTATTTCGGCAAGAACGTGATCGGTATTCAGTCCAAGTGCATAATCAAATTGCAGGTTATGTTCTGCTTTCAGTCCGGGATTGCCAATTTCATAGCGTACGGTACCATCGTGAACCCCGTTGGAACCTAATTCATCAATATTGGGAGCTCTGAAACCCTCTGAAATATTCAATTTTGTAAACAAATTTTCTGAAAACTGATAGGTAGCCCCTATACTTCCTGATATTCCGGAAAAGGTAGAGCTAAAAGCCTTGAATTTATGGAATGCTCCGGTTGAGGTACTTTCTGTTTTATGTTCATTTGCGTCAAGAAAAAGATCCCGGCTGATTTCATTTCGGGAATCAAGTCTTAACCCTCCGCTGATATCCAGTTTGTCAAATGATTTTTTCAGGATGGTAAACAGGCCTGCATCAAACAGGTGATATTCCGGCACAAGGTACTCGTTTCCCTTGTTTTGAGAAGTTTGGTACATGCCGTTAGCTCCAAAGGAAAGGTTCAGATTGTTCCTTTCATTTAAAACGTAGTTAATATCATAGTTTAAGGTGTTTTGCAGGAAATATAGTCCATATTCATTGGGATTGAGAATATTAGCATATTCCTGTCGCTGGTTTTGCTGAAATCCGAAAATAATTTTCAGGTTCCCGTTTTTCAGGTAAAAATTGCTGTTCAATGCAGCCTTGTAATGATGGATTTTCTGATAGGGCACTGCCGGGTTGTAGGACACGAAATCTTTGTTTTTGGCAATTTCACTGCCTTCGGTTTGATTGCTGAGGGCAATGGCCTTGACAAATTTACCGGTCAGGCTGTCGCGCTCGCCTTCAATGATGCCAGGTTTCAGGTTGTACGTGCTTAGCGTGAGATGTGAATAGCCCCACGATTTGTTCAAGCCAAGCATCAGGTTTATGGCATTTTCCCTGAATCCTGAATTAAAGACATAACCGTCATATTTATTTTGATAATTGTGGGCCAGCTTGTTGCTGAAACGGGCATCCCAGATAAAACCCTGATGGTTGCCGGCAAGGTTGGCCGAATAATCGATAAGTCCGTTATTTGTCTGGTAATTTGTGGAAATGTTTCCCTTTATTTTTCCGTCTGGGATGATATTATTGGAGATCATGTTGATAACCCCGGCCATTGCATCCGAGCCATAAACCAGGCTTGCAGGCCCTTTCAGGATTTCAACTTCATCCACTGCGTTCTCATCAATTTCAATCCCGTGTTCGTCGCCCCATTGCTGGCCTTCCTGCCGTATGCCGTCATTAACGACGACAACCCTGTTGTAGCCCAGTCCGCGGATAACCGGCTTGGAAATGCCCGGCCCTGTTGTAACCTGTGACATTCCGGGTTGATGGGCCAGGGCATCAATGATATTGGTCGACGAATTTTGTAATAATGATTGCCGGGGGACAGTTGAAATAGGAGCCGGCATCCTGTTTTGCTGCGCAGCTTTGGAAAGGCCGGTTACCACAACTTC
>JAUZOH010000521.1 GCA_030706565.1 Bacteroidota bacterium
ATATAATAATTAAGTTTCAGGATGGGAGGAGTAATTCCTCCCATTTTTTGTGTAATTTTTCTTCTAATTTCTCATAGGCATTATATTTTTATGATGTTAGTTAAGTTTTATTTATCGTTTCAATAATTTTTCATAGCTTTCTTTTAATTGTTTATTAAGGGATAAGATGACTTCCTTATGATTGATGGTGTAATTCATCGGAACCGTGAGGCGTATGGCATCGAACAATTGCTCAATGGTTTCTTCTTCTAAGGAACCCGAGAGTTTATAATGTTTCAACTGTTCATCCTTGAAAGAGATATTCACATCATACAATCTTTCTACCTTTACCGCAAAATTGCCCAGACTCTCATCATTAAAAACCCAACGTTTATCCTTCCATGAAGTAGATATCTCAGGATCTATTTTATCTGCAATCAGAATGTTAACCTTCTGATTATCTGCCTGCAGCTCCCTTCCCTTAATTTCTTTTCTGCTTTGCACAGGATTATTGATCAGGCCGGAAATAAATTTGTCATCCTTATAATATATAGCCTTTTGGTTGGGTTTTAAAGTTATTTTCTCAATTGTCCCGGCTTTATTGGCATGCTCAATACTTACAATCCCATTGATTAAAGTGGTTTCGATGACCTTTTCATCCGGATAAGCTTTCACATCGAAAACCGTTCCCACGGCACGGACAACAATTCCTGAAGTATGGACCAGAAAGGGCAAGATTTTATTTTTTGCCACGCTAAAGTATGCTTCCCCTTCAAGGAAAACATCCCGGTTCTGCTGATTGAAATCCCTTGAATATTTCAGGCTGCTGCCTGCATTTAACCAGACTTTGGTCCCATCGGCAAGGGTAACAACCGATTTAGACCCACGGGGTGCTTCAACTGTATATTTTTGCAGCACCTTCTGTGGAAATAATTTATCAAAATACAAATGAGACAAAATAGCGCCTATGCCTATCAGAAGAATGAACAGGGCAGCATTCTTTAAAAATCTGAAGAAAAACAGGGAAAACGATGAATTGGGTTTATTTTTCTGTTCATCCAGGAACAGTCTGTTTTTCACCCTCTTCCACGACATTAAAACCTGCTCACTGTTAACAGGCCTATTTAAACCCGAGGCAATCCAGGAATCTCTCAGGTCCATATAAAACTTTTCGTTTTCTTTACTTTCATGGATCCATGACCATACCCGCCTGTACTCATCGTCCGATGCTTCACCTTTTATACTGGCAAGTAATACTTTCAGTATTTTTTCATCTATTTCTTTTTCCATATTTATCCCCTTCAGAAGTTATGACAACTAAATCGCCAATTCTGATGACAAAAAATCAAAAATTATCTTAACAGAATGATTATCAATGATATAAGGGGGATATATTCGGAAAGATTATTTTTCAGTTTAATGATTGCCCTGTTGATTTGTGTTCGGACCGTATTTACGGTAATATCTAATTTTAAGGCAATTTCTTGATTAGAAAGCTGATCAAAACGGCTTAACAAAAATATCTCGCGGCATTTATCCGGCAAATTATTCAAGGCAACAGAAACTGCATTTTCTAATTCTCCCTTTATCAGATGAGACAAAGGGTAATCAGCATCTTCCTCATAATCTGTTAAATGATGTGACAGGTAAATTTTATATTTTTCTTCAACCTGAATATGTTTGAAATCGTTCAGGCATAAATTGTAGACCGTCCTGTACAGGTAAGATTTAAGAGAAGTGACAATGTCAATTTTAGAACGGTATTCCCATACATTAATAAAAGCCTCTTCAACAATTTCCTGAGCTTTTTCCCGATCTTTCAATATCTCAGAAGCATAATTGTACAACCGGGGATAATAACCATTGAATATTTCTTCAAACGCATTTTGGTCACCATCCTTTAGCTTTGCAAGAGTGTCTACATCAAGACTTTTCATCTGGTTTTACGGTTCGGTTGTAATTACAAGTTACGATTCAGAAAATTAGAAAAATTTAACAACAAACACTAAAAAAATTTGATTTTTTCAAATACTAACCCCGCAATGCTGCTCTGGCCTTTGTTTTCTAAAATTTATATCATAATAAGAAAGTTTCAAAAAGGAGATATATCTTTTATTGAAGTTTTGCAAGTAGTAAAAAAGGTTTATAACGGTATACTGCTTCATGATATTACTCAGTGAAACTCAGGTTTTTCTCAGTGGATCTCAGCGTAATTGAATATTAATACACTGGCTTAGAAGATAGTCTGAAATGGTTCGAAATGATTCGAAATGGTTTAAAATAGTTTGAGATAGTTTGAAATGGTTCAACTATTTTTTTGCTTCCTGAGCGGAGTCGAAGGCAGGTTTTATTGCCGTGGTTTGATTTGCCTTTGAAAACTTTATTCTTCCTTTTTGTCGTCACAAAAAGGAAGCAA
>JAUZOH010000522.1 GCA_030706565.1 Bacteroidota bacterium
ATTCTTCCCAGCCTCTTGCCAAAGATGTTTGTTTCCGAAAAATGGAACATCAAAAAGGAAATTTTCTGGAACCTCTGGATATTGTTCACTATTTTTACGGGTTATTTTTTCTATTGCAGGTTTATGGGATTGATGAAATTCAATTTCAACATGGTTATCAAGCTTGTAATGGCTGCTGTTCTGCCTATTACGGTTTTGATTATCACCAACCACAACCGTATGTTAAAAGCCCATTTGAAGCTGGCCAATGAATTAACGCTTAAGCTACGGGACAATAAACTGATCCAGGAGAGGATTATACGGTTTGATTCAGATTATCAAAAGGATAGTCTTGCCATAAAGGTCGGACTGTTGATCCTTATCCGTTCTGCAAATAATTACATTGAAGTTTACTGGAAAGAAGCTGAAGAGGTGAAGAAGCAGATGATCCGTTGCAGCATGATGCGGGCCGAAGCATTGCTGAAGGAGTATAAATTTATCGTTAAATGCCATCGTTCTTATATAGTGAATATTAATTATATTGAAAAGATTGAAGGCAACCTGCAAGGTTATAAATTATTCATTGAGAAACTGGGATTCCCTGTTCCTGTTTCAAAAAATTATGCATACAAACTCAAAGAAGTGATTTGACGGGCATTCTGATTTCCGTTTCATTCACCCCTAAATTGCCTTTTTTCGTCCCTAAAACTAGATTTGAGACCTAAAATACTTTGTTTATCCCTATTATTTTCAGGCGGCATTTCATAGGCCTAATTTTGAGGAAAATTAAAATCAAAATTGTCATGGATGCATTGAAGATCGGAGATATATCAGTTAAGGTTCCAATTGTACAGGGCGGAATGGGCGTGGCCATTTCATTATCAGGTTTGGCTTCAGCAGTAGCAAATGAAGGTGGGATAGGAGTGATTTCCTCTGCCGGTATAGGAATGAGGGAGGCGGATTATGATACCAATTTCCGTGAAGCCAATCTCCGGGCATTGAGGAAAGAAATCCGGAAAGCCAAAAGCCTTACAAATGGGGTTCTTGGGGTGAACGTGATGATGGCTTTAACCGATCATGAAGATCTGATTAAAGTTGCTGTTGAAGAAAATATAGATATTATATTCATGGGGGCAGGTCTGCCTTTGAATATCCCGTTGGTATTGAAAGAAGCCGGGTTGGAAAAACATCATACCAAACTGGCTGTGAAAGTTTCTTCTGCTAAAGCTGCACGGCTTATATTTCAATATTGGGAAAACAAATATAACCTGATTCCTGACGCTGTAGTGGTTGAAGGGCCTCTGGCTGGCGGTCACCTTGGTTTTAAAAAAGCCGAACTCGCCAAACCTTTTACTCCCCTGCATATCCTGGTGGAAGAAACGGTCAATGCAATAAAACCTTTTGAGGAAAAATTCGAAAAAGAAGTACCCGTCATTGCCGGAGGGGGAATTTATACCGGTGATGATATGTATGCCATTATGCAGGCAGGGGCCAAGGGGGTGAAGATGGGAACCCGCTTTGTAACCACTCATGAATGCGATGCTGCATTGGCTTTTAAGGAAGCTTATATCAATTGCAAAAAGGAAGATATTGTTTTTATTGATAGTCCTGTGGGACTTCCGGGGAGGGTTATCCGGAACAATTTTGTGGATCAGGTGAAGTTGGGAAATACCAAGCCTTTCAGATGTGTCTGGAGATGCCTGATTCCCTGTAATGTAAAAAAAGCACCCTATTGTATTTCCCAGGCACTAATGAATGCAGCCCAGGGAAAAATGGATGAAGGCTTTGCCTTTGCCGGGGCAAAAGCTTATTTGGCTACCCGTATTCAGAGTGTGAAGGAAGTTTTTCAGGAAGTGTTGGCAGAATATGCGGTAAAAGAAGCAGAAGCTGAATCGCACAAAAAGATGATCGATATTCCTATTCCACTTTTAGAGGTTAAAAGTCCCAAATTGATGGGAAAGTCACTATAGATTACGAAAGGAAAATAGTCCGGGCCGGTTCATGCAGATCCGGCCTTTTTTTAATATTCACATTGGGATTAAAAAAATAAATTATTCTTACGCTGAGGAAGTCATGAGTTAAGATGAGAAACGCTGAGTATTTCTCAGCGTAACTCAGGAATTTTCTCCGCATAACACCGCAAAACATTTTAAAGTAAAATACATTATAATACATTTCTCGCCAATGACGCCAAGTTTTAAAAATTCTTTGTCTTAATTCTTTGCGACTTTGCCGCTTAGCGCATTTGCGTGAAATATATCTTTCGCTAAGGTGCCAAGTTTAAAAACAATGCAAAAAACCCCACCGGCCTGTTATTACCCTTTTTTAAGGGGCTGGGGTTAAAAGATGAAAGATTTACCCCAGACCCAAGAAACTTCAAACCGTCTTGAACTTCTTGAACCCCTTGAACC
>JAUZOH010000523.1 GCA_030706565.1 Bacteroidota bacterium
AGAACCTGTCCTATTTCAGCCGGGAATTTACCAGAGAATTTGGAAAATCCCCCAGTGAATTCAGAAAAGAATAATTCCGGCAGGACATCCCATCCTCCCCTAATCAACGCTATTAGATGAATAACCCTCGGAATATTTCTTTCGCTGCTCAAAAGCCACTGAACAATATGACCGGGCGGTATAATCATTTGAATACCCAAGGCAAAACATCAGAGACTATGGGCAAAACCATTCAAACCACGGCAAAACATCATAGACTTCAGGCAAAGCCATTCAGAATCAAATAGTTTAATTTTGGCCTGTATTTAAAACTGATTGCCATGAAAAAGAGATTTGTTTTTTTCCTGATAATGCTATTCGTTTTATCAGGTCTTAGATGTAGTTTAGAAAAGGACCCGCCTGATAGTGGTTCGATAATACCCCCTCGAAATGATTCGGTAGTAAACTCGGTATTACCAACATTAGCTCTTTCATATATAAAGGTTTTTAAGATAAATGGCACCATTGTTGAGATTTATGGCAAGATAACTGATCCGGGCCGGGGATGTGAACATGCAATGTATGGAATATGCTGGAGTACAAAACCTGATCCTACTATTAACGATCCTAAAATAGTGAATTCACCTATTTTAGGTTCCTCCTTTAGTTTCAGTCTTAGCGACTTAAGTCCGGAAACCACTTACTATGTCAGGGCATACATCACTTTGAACTCACTTGTAAGTTACAGTAACCAATTATCTTTTACCACATACCCTTCCACCGGCAAACCAATACAGAACGCTGCAATTTATCCACTATCACTCAATTGTACAGGGGTAATAATAGGATTTAATCCTTTAGACAATATCAGAAATTATCCGATAACGGAAAAGGGAATTTGTCTGGCAACGACCCCCAATCCAACCGTTAAAGATAAAACAGGTTACATTGAACAAAGCTCCATTGAAATTGGAAGTGTCACCTACCAATATAGATGTGAGGTAGACCATCTGCAACCCGGGACTCTAAATTATGCGAGATCATTTTTTATCTACGGGACTGAAGTATTTTACGGTGATGAAATATCTTTCTCGACCAATAGTGCACCCCTGGCTACAATTACAAGTATTACCGAGATAACCCAAACCTCAGCAAAAGTCAATGCGAAGACAATAGCAAATGGTTCCTATATAGTGGAGAGAGGTATTAGCTATAGCACACTTCCTGATGCTGCATCCCATGATCAAAAAGATATAGAACAGGAGGTGCAAAGTTATTGTCCACCCGAAGAATTCTCGGTAACTTTAACAAACCTGACCCCGGGTACCCTTTATTATGTCAGATCATTTGTCGGAGTTATGACGGGAATTGAATATGGGGATCAATTGTTTGCACATAGCGACGAAGTTACGTTTACTACAAAAAACTAACTTTAATTGCCCAATTTTTAAGCAGTACCATTATAATATTCCTTCATTAAATCAGCATATATCCTCGAATTCAATTCTTATTTCAAATAAAACAAGGCCAAATGATCAATCTCCAATCGATCCCTAATTTCAGCGTGCAAGACTTTTCTTTAGATTATGTCTTGTTTCCAGATAGTTGAAAGGTTAGTAATTACTTTCCTTTCCATCGTTACTCCCCATGCCATTGAACTTTCAACTTGCAACCCACACAAAATCCCATGACGTATAATGTATTCAAAGTGTTAGCTGTTTAATCTTTTTGAAATTTTAAAATCATTTCCACAATCAAAACAATGAAATTTTTTACGGAACAAAGGGAATGGTGCTCTTACAATTAACGATAAAAATAAATAAGGAATATCCCATTTGTAATCAATCGCATATCCGTATGCCACATTGTCTGATTGGCACCTTGGACAGACTGTTATTGAATCATCCTCTTTATTCCCATCATACAAATCAACTAATTCCTTATCAAGATAATACTCAACGGGTTTGTGAAGTAAATACTTAAATTTTCGACCATTAAAATCAAACAACTCTGCCCAAAATTCACTCCAGGAAAATCTATAAATCTTTTGGGACAATAAGGAAAATTCTTTTTCTTCTTTTATTATCTGCTCAATTTCTTCTAATGTTAAAATTTCAGACTTTATCTCTATTTCCTTATCCAGTTGAAGTTCTTTTTTGCGAATTTGTGACTTAATCCGGAAAATCTCATTTTGCCTCAATATAGCTTTGTCTAAAGCCTCTGACATATCATAAATTCCAACGTCATCAATCAACTGGTTATTGGAAATGGATTCCATAATCAGTTTAGCTTTACCCGCTTGCTCAAAAGGAACTTTTAGTTTTACTCCACCAATTGCGACTGCATTAAACGGATATACCCAAACTATATTTTCATCATAAATA
>JAUZOH010000524.1 GCA_030706565.1 Bacteroidota bacterium
GAGCGTTACCATCACGGTGATTGATGCCCAGGCACCGGCCATTACGGGCACGGCTGTTAGTGGCAACCGGAATACGGATGCCGGAGCCTGTACCTATACGGTCAAAGACGGGGAATTTAATCCGACCGCAGTCAACGATAACTGCGGAATAACAAAAATAACTTATAAAATCAACAGCGGGGCAGAAGTCGGGACCAATGCAACGACCTCCATGGCAGGCATTGTTTTATCCAAAGGAGCCAATCAGATTACCTGGACAGCTTACGACAACAGCGGAAACACCAACACCTGGAGCTTTACCATTACTGTGGTTGATACGGAGAAACCGGTTATCTACAACTGTCCGGGAAATATTACCAAAGTAAATGATCCCGGTACTTGCGGGGCCGTTGTTACATGGGCTGAACCTACAGCAACTGACAATTGTACTTCGGTTTCCAATCTTATATGGACAAAATCCAATACTCCCGGTTCTGCCTTTCCTGTTGGAATTACTCATGTTACTTATATCGTTGCTGATGCAGCAGGAAACCAAAGCAATACTTGTGGTTTTGATGTTATTGTTCAGGATAAATCAGCGCCTGTTTTTACTTATACAATAACAGGTACTCAACTTAAAAATACGGATAACAATTTATGTACTTATTCGCCTGTTGATAATTCGTGGGACGATCAGGTAAAAGATAACTGTGCCATTAGTTCTTTGACCTATTCTCTTTCTGGTGCAACCACTGGTACCGGGACTTCTCTTAAAGGTGTGGCTTTTAATAAAGGGAATACAGCGGTGACATGGATAGCTGTGGATGCGGCCGGCAATTTTTCAACTTCATCCTTCATTGTTACGGTAAGTGACAAGCAAAATCCTTCAGCGATTTGCAAAGCATCATCAGTTCAATTGGACAGGACAGGGAATATTGCTGTTTTACCTTCTGCCATCGACAATAATTCCTCGGACAATTGCGGGCCTTTGACTTATCTAATATCTAAGGATAATTTGACATTTAGTTCTTCACTGCAATATAATTGCAGTGATCTCGGTAATAAAACGGTATACTTGAAAGTAACTGACGGTTCAGGTAATTATTCCGTTTGTTCTTCAACATTGTCTGTGGAAGATAAGCAAGGCCCTATGCTTGATGTCCTTTCGGCTAAATCGGTTAGTACGGCTATTGGGGTTTGTACATATACTCATAGTGGAACGACCTGGGATGTGACTGATAATTGCGATCCTAATCCGGTTAAAACTTTTACCCTTAGCGGGGCAACTACCTCAATTACAAAAAGTAATACCAGCCTTGATGGACAGGTATTTAACAAGGGAACTACAGTTGTAACCTGGAATGCCACTGACGCAAAAGGCAATCATTCGGTAACCATATTCAATGTTGTTGTTTCAGATAATCAAAAACCGACAATTTTACCTCCTGCGAATATTATTCATATAGTAGCTTCTGCCGGTGACCAGAATGCAACAATATCAGGAATTGCAGCACCTGTTTTCGCAGATAATTGTGGGGTTACCAAACTCACCTGGGCTATGTCGGGGGCCACTGTCTCTGCACCCCAATCTTCAGGCATAAATATTTTGAGCAGCGGAGTTTTTAATTTAGGAACAACACAGGTTACTTATGTTGCTTATGATGCAGATGGAAATTCTGAAACCTGTAGTTTTACAATTAAAATCCTGGGACAGGAAGGTGCTATCATTGTATCGAAAAATTCCATAACCACAACTGAAAGTGCAGGACAGGATTCATTTACAGTGCGTCTGGGATCGGCTCCAACCGGAACTGTGGTTATCGCTGTGAGCAGCAGTAATATTGGAGAAGGCAATGTTTCCCCCTCACGGCTTATTTTTAATGCATCGAACTGGAATGTCTTGCAGACAGTTACAGCCACCGGGGTGGATGACAATATAACCGACGGTAATATTTCTTATACGGATACTCTGAAAATAAATAAAACACTGACTGATCCGTCATCCGGATATTATAATGCCAATTTTGTCGAAGTTAAAGCCGTCAATCTGGATAATGATGTGACTGGATTAATGGTATCGGCCATTAGTGGCAATACTGCGGAAAATTCAGGGACTGCAACCTTTTCGATGGGTTTAAAATCACAACCTTCGGGAACTGTCTCGTTTAATTTGTCCAGCAGCGATTTAACCGAAGGCGATATTACTTCACCGGCCGGTAAAGTGGTCACTTTTACCCGTGCAAATTGGAATATACTTCAAACTGTAACCGTTACGGGAAAAGAAGATGACATAGTTGATGGTACAGTGCCCTACCAGATTAATATCAGTAATGCCATATCTTCTGATCCTCAATATAATGGTTTGC
>JAUZOH010000525.1 GCA_030706565.1 Bacteroidota bacterium
TATTGTTTGACACTTATTATGAAATAAAAAATCTGGCAGAACAGGAAAAAGTGGTTGAGGTTAATGAAACAACCCCCCGTTTCCGGAAATTTTATATCCGAAACATTTATTGCAATGGAGCCGAACAGGCTGTTAAAATTACAGGTTTGCCAGAGATGCCTGTGCGGGATGTTGAATTCAGCAATATGGTCATTTCGGCCCGTTCTGGTTTTTCATCCAGGGAAGCAGCAAACATCAGGCTGGACAATGTTTCTATTATACCCGGGAGAGGTGTTTCCTATTCCCTGGAAAACAGCCGGGATTTTCTGATGAAGAAACTGGTTTGTCCTCCAGCTTCTGATTTGTTTATGAGGCTGGAAGGTGCCGCCACAGGAAATATCCGGGTTGAAAGCACTGATCTTTCAAAATGTAATGATAAATTTGAGTTTGGAAAAGGAACGCAGAAAAGTGCGGTGATTGTAACAGAATAAAATGCTTTTTAGCTCCAAACTTTCTCCAAAATCATTGTTTATGTTTGAATAAAAAATCTTGAAAATTTTAATTGTAGAAGACGAGATAAACTTAAGAGAAACAATTGTTTCCTTTCTGGAGGAAGATGGTTATTGTTGTGAACAGGCTGATACTTTCCAGGCGGGTTCAGAAAAACTGGATTTGTACCATTACGATTGCCTGCTTTTAGACATTGGTTTGCCCGATGGCAATGGTCTTCAGTTGATCAAAGAGTTAAAGAAACTTCATCCGGATACGGGAATAATTATTATTTCAGCCAAAAATTCCCTGGATGATAAAATTGCCGGCCTCGATCTGGGCGCTGATGATTATATCACCAAACCATTTCATCTGACAGAACTGACTTCAAGGATTAAAGCATTGCTCCGGCGTAGAAAATTTGAAGGAAGAAAGGAAATTGTGGTTGATAAACTCAGAATTATTCCGGAAAACAGGCAGGTATATGCTAATGGAGAACTGTTGATTCTTACCAAAAAAGAATTCGACTTACTCCTGTATTTTGTTACCAATCCCAACCGTGTGCTTACTAAAGAAGCAATAGCAGAACATTTATGGGGTGATTTTGCTGATTCTTGCGACTCTTTTGACTTTGTCTATTCGCAAATTAAGAACCTCCGCCGTAAATTGCTTGAGAAAACAAATCTTGATTACTTTCAAAATGTTTATGGCACCGGCTATACTTTTAAAGTTTGATTTTAATGAAACTTCAAAATAAAATAAGTGTAAGGTTTTTACTCATTACGATCATTGCCTTTACGGCTACAGGAATCCTGTTCTATGTGATTTTGAACATGATTGTCCATCAAAATATGGACGAAAGGATTCGGTCCCGGAAAGAAGCCATCATAAAATATCTTCAAAGTCAATCATTGCCCGATTCAATCTATCAATCACCGGACAGGGAATTTTTTATTCAGAAATATCATGGGATAAAATATGAGCAGCTTAAGGATATCCGTGTTTATGATGCGGATGACAAGGAGATTATCCCTTTTCGCAAGTTGAGTTTTATTGAGGATGTCCATGGAACAACTTATAAAATTACGATAATTCAATCGCTCCTTGAATCGGAAGATTTAAAAGGGGCGATTTTTGGCTTTATGTTGGGCCTTTTTGGCTTTTTGGCAGTGATACTTTTGGTACTGAACCGCAGGTTTTTATTTTCTGTCTGGAAGCCTTTTTTTGTAACAGTTGATAAATTAAGAACTTTTAAAATAGGCGTAACACAGGATATTCAATTCCCGGCTAATGGAATATATGAATTTGATTTATTGAACCAGACTCTTACCGAGTTGACCCGTAAACTTCAGGCTGATTTTGTTAATTTAAAGGAATTTACTGAAAATGCTTCTCATGAGATACAGACTCCTCTTGCAATAGTCAAATCGAAGCTGGAAGTAATTCTTCATGATTCCTTGTTGGCTGAAAATCACAGGAAGTTGGTTTATTCAGCTTATGAATCGGTTATCCGCCTTTCAAAACTTAATGAGGCTTTGTTGCTGCTTTCTAAAATTGAAAATCGTCAGTTCATTGATAATAAAAAGATTGATCTTAATGAAGTAATTAAAGGAAAATTGGATCAGACAATAGAACTTTTCGAGTTGAAAAATATAAAGCTGACAATTATTACGAAAGAGCCTTTTTGGGTTAACATGAATCCCTACCTGGCTGATATATTAATTAATAATATTCTTAACAATGCGATAAAGCATAATATTGCTGACGGAGAAATTAAAATAATGGCTGATCAGAGGGTGTTATCCTTTTCAAATACAGGAGAAAGGTTGAATGTTGCCCCTGAAAAATTATTTAAAAGATTTGTGAAACAAA
>JAUZOH010000526.1 GCA_030706565.1 Bacteroidota bacterium
TCGGGATTTCATCATTTTATAATATTTCTGCACTGATTGTAACCGAAACTACCTTATATTTGGGCGTGTTATCTGTCCTGCTTGCTGGTCTAATTTATAACAGGGAGTGATATGGAAAAATGGGAATTACATAACCAGATTAAAGTTCGGCGGGCGATGAAGGACATAACACAGGAAGAGCTTGCTGCTGAAATCGGGGTAACCAGAAAGACCATCAATACCATTGAAAATGGCAGGTTTGTACCATCGACTATTTTAGCCATCAGGCTGGCAAGGTTTTTTGGGATTCCGGTTGAAGAATTATTTACCTTAGTTGAAAAGTAAACAAACATCCATAATTAACCAGAGAATATGAAACGAACATGTTTGCGGATAAGCACAAAACACGAATAAAAATAGCAAACATGGAGTTCCATACGACCTTTGAAAATTAAATCAATTCGTATGAACAAACGGAATATTTTTTCTTTATTGCTTGCATTTTCTTTTGCAGGCATTACCTGGGCTCAGGATTATCCCATACACCCTGTGCCGTTTACTTCTGTCAGGCTCAATGATCAGTTCTGGGCGCCTCGCCTGAAGCAAAATCATGATGTCACCATCCCGATCGCTTTGGAACAGTGTTACAAAACCGGACGGGTAGATAATTTCCTGTTTGCAGCAAGAATAAAGTCGGGCAAATTTTGCACGGAATTCCCTTTTGATGACACCGATATTTACAAGATCATTGAAGGTGCCAGTTATTCGCTGCAGACAGCGCCGGACAAGACGCTGGAAGCCAAACTGGATACCCTGATTTATTATATTGGCAAAGCCCAGGAACCGGATGGTTACCTTTATACAGCCCGGAGCATTGATCCGGAGCATCCGCATTCATGGTCGGGTCCCAAACGCTGGCTGAATGATCCCAAAGGAAGCCATGAACTTTATAACTGTGGGCATTTGTATGAGGCTGCCGTAGCACATTACATGGCCACAGGCAAAAAGACCCTGTTGAACATTGCCATCAAAAATGCCGATTTGCTTTGCAGGGATTTTGGCCCGGGGAAACTGCAGATTTATCCCGGCCATCAGATTGTGGAAATGGGATTGGTCAAGATGTACCGTGCTACCGGCAAAAAGGAATATCTCGACCTGGCCAAATTTTTCCTGGATGTCCGCGGCAACGGCAGCGATTATAACCAGGCAAATAAAAAAGTTATAGATCAGACCGAAGCTGTGGGACATGCTGTTCGTGCAACTTATATGTACTCTGGAATGGCTGATGTGGCTTCGATCACAGGAGATGAAAATTATATCCATGCCATTGATGCGATATGGGGGGATGTGGTGAATCATAAATTATATTTTACAGGCGGAATAGGTTCGGTTCCGGGTATTGAGGGATTTGGTAAGGCCTATAGCCTGCCTAACTTGACGGCCTATAACGAAACCTGTGCGGCCATTGGAAATGTTTATTGGAACTACCGTCTCTTCCTGCTTCATGGTGATGCCAAATATTATGATGTGCTGGAACGTACTTTATACAATGGCGTAATTTCGGGTATTTCCCTGAGCGGCGATCATTTCTTTTATCCCAACCCACTTGAATCCAATGGTAATTATGAACGCAGTGCATGGTTCGGCTGTGCATGCTGCCCGAGCAACTTGTGCCGTTTTATTCCTTCCATTCCGGGTTATATGTATGCCACCAAGGGGAAAAGGATATATGTCAACCTTTTTATCAACTCTACGGCAAACATAGATTTGGGCAAAAACAAGATTGTTTTGGCCCAGAAGACGGATTATCCCTGGAAGGGCCAGGTTGATTTTACTATAAACCCAAAGACTTCTGAAAATTTTGAAGTAGCAGTCCGCATTCCTGGATGGGCTCAGAACCAGCCTGTTCCCGGCGATCTTTATGCTTATGCAAATAAGGACAATAGTCCTGTTCGTATTACAGTCAACGGTAAAGCTGTGAAATATCAGGTAATTGATGGCTATGCTGTTTTGGATAAGGTTTGGAAAAAGGGTGATGTAATCGGCCTTTCCCTGTCCATGCCGGTTCGTACGGTAGTAGCCAATGCCAAGGTTCAGGCTGACAGCGGGAGAGTGGCTTTGCAACGCGGACCGTTGGTTTATTGTGCTGAATGGCCGGATAATAAGGACTCTATCCACAATCTTTCATTGGATACCAAAGTCCCGTTGACCTCTTCATTTATCCCGTCCCTTCTTAGTGGCGTGCAGGTGATCAAGGGCAAAGCCAAATCCGGGACATCCGAACTTGATTTTATGGCCATCCCTTATTATGCCTGGGCTAACCGGGGCAAAGGCGAAATGGCTGTGTGGATGAAATATTAA
>JAUZOH010000527.1 GCA_030706565.1 Bacteroidota bacterium
ATCCAGGTTGTCCTTGCTGCAATGGAAATGCAACAATACCTGGAAACAATTCACCGGAATCACAGTAATGACGGACGGAAAGTCTGGGATATCGTAGTAAGCATACATACAGGCCCGGTTATGGCAAATATTATGGGTAAAAAAAAGGTTGCTTATGAAATCAAGGGAGATACGGTAAATATCACCAGCCGCATTGAATCCTGCGGAAGTCTTAATAAAATCCTTATTTCTGTCATGACCTACGAACTGGTTAAAGAATTTTTTGTCTGTGAATATTACGGCAAACTGCCTGTGAAATATCAAAAAGACCTTGAACTTTACACGGTAGTTGGCATTAAACCTGAGCTTTCGCTTGAACGCAAAGGCCTGTCCCCTACCCGGCCGTTCAGGATAAAATATGGACTCGTTCAATTTAACGATATCCAAGAGATGATCCTCGACAAACTGGAAAATGAACTGCCCAAAGACTTATATTACCATAACGTAAAGCACACAGTGGATGTAGTAACCGAAGCCGAACTGATTGGATGGGGCGAAGGAGTCACCGAGGAAGAAATTCTATTACTTAAGACTGCTGCTCTTTTCCACGATATAGGCCATATCGTGGAATACGACAATCACGAATTGCGCAGTACAGAATTCGCAAGGGAATACCTTCCAAAATTCAAATACAAAGAAGAACAAATTGAAACCATCTGCAACACCATATTGGCCACCAAATTACCCAACAAACCCCAAAATTCTCTTGAAGAAATACTCTGCGATTCGGATCTCGATTATCTGGGACGGCCTGATTTTATACCTGTTTCAAGTGCCCTTTACGAAGAATTAAAAGCCAGAAACAGAGTCGGTAGCTTTAACGAATGGAATAAAATGCAACTTAAATTTATTTCTTCTCACCAATATTTCACCCAAACTGCACGGAAATTGCGCGAAGTGAACAAACAAAAACAAATTGAAAGGTTGATGCAGATCATTAAGTAAACATTTTTTCAACCTATTGTTGTACTTTTGCATTTTTAATTCAGGCTGTTTTATTTCCCTCAAAAAAAGGGGAACAGCTTGAAATATTATTGAATATCTGTAAAATTAAGAATTAGAAGTACAAATCACACCATGAGACCAAACAATGAACAGTTCGCAGTGCTTTTTGATATGGACGGAGTACTGGTGGACAACAAGGAAGTACATACTGAATCGTGGGGAGAATTTTGCAATGCCCATCATATCCAGGTAACACGTAAGGAACTGGAAAGCTTATTTGGAAAAACAAACAGGGATTATCTACGCTATTTATTTAAAAGAGAAATAACTGATGAAGAAGTCCTCATTTATAAAATCGAAAAAGAAGGGATTTACCGGGATCTTTTTTCAAAGACCATTAAGCCTGTAAAAGGTTTGCCTACATTTCTGGAAGAATTGAAGAAAAACGGGGTAAAAATAGCTGTTGGCACCTCCGGTCCAATGGACAATGTAAGGTTCGTAATTGAAAGTACCCATATTCAAGGTTACTTTGAAGCCATAGTCAGCGAAGAAGACTTAAAAAAAGGCAAACCAGATCCTGAAGTCTACCTGAAAGCAGCCAAAAAGGTCAACACAGAGCCAAGCCGCTGCATTGTAATTGAAGATTCTGTGTTCGGGATAAAATCAGGGAAAAATGCAGGAATGAAAGTAATCGCTTTAACCACCACTAATGAAGCTGAAGCATTGACCGAAGCTGACCTGATTGTGAAAAATTTCACTGAACTAAGTTACGAAAAAGCTTTAGCCCTGATCAACTAATTCAATTTCAATGATAAAGGAAGAGGGAAGTATCCAGATTAAAGCCGGATTCTCAAGCTATTTCGAAGCAGGAATCTGGCAATAATCCATCTTTTTTAAAGGAAAGTCTGAATAATTTTGCAGGAAAGGAAAAAGTTCCTACTTTTGCGCTTATTATTAATTTATAATTTAAATAAAGTTATATTTATGGTTAATCAGTATGAAACCGTTTTCATTGCAACTCCCGTTTTATCTGAGGCCCAGATAAAGGAAGCGGTAAATAAATTTAAAGACTTGATTACCTCTGAAGGAGGAGCGATAGTCTATGAAGAGAATTGGGGATTAAGAAAGCTGGCCTATCCCATTCAGAAAAAAAGCACAGGCTTTTACAACTTAATTAGCTTTACAGCTGACAGTCAATTGATTGCGAAACTCGAAACCGAGTATCGCAGGGACGAACGTATCATTCGTTTTCTGACTGTAAAAATGGATAAATATGCCATTGAATACAGCGTAAAGAAGAAGAATCAGAAGTCTAACACTGAAGCAACTGATGACA
>JAUZOH010000528.1 GCA_030706565.1 Bacteroidota bacterium
CATAGTCAAGGATTACCTTTTGCCCGAGTATCGTTTCGTAAAACTGCCGTGACTTTTGCATATCTGTTACCACCAGAAGGGGACAGATATATTTGGGTGATGTGTTCATTTTTTAGTTTGTTTATTTAGTTTGAAAATCAAATTTGATTATTTCTCTTTTAACTGATCTTTGATGGCCTGGATTTCTGCACTGAGATCGGATATTTTTTGATGCAGGGTGCCATCTACAGTCCGTCCTTCAGGGATAGTCGTGGAAATATAGTTTGTAAATGCCCATACTTCCTTGATTTCGGATACATAAACATCATAAGGTTTGTAGAAAGGATTTAAGGAATAAAGTCTGAGCTTTCCTTCATCACGAATCAGGTTGTCTGCAATTTTGAAAACGATGCCGTCATCCAGGGTGAGGATGATATAAGGCCTGCCGCTGCGGACATTGTCCCAGTCCTGTACAAATTCACCGGTAATCCATGCCCCGTCGGGCACGGGAAGCATGGAGTCACCTGAAATCTGGAAAGTGCGGTATTTCTTTTCTGCTGATAGAAAAGGCAGCTGAAAGCGGGGAAGCTGATTAATGTAGGTAGGATCGGCATAACCCAGGGCATATCCGGCCTTAGCCTTCTCTGGTACGAGCTCTATGTTCTCCTTATTGTCGGAATTATGGGTAGAAGCCAGTATCCGCAGGTTACTTCCTTTGATGAATGCGTCATTGCCCCTTTCCAGTTCAGATAGCTGAAATTCTGAAAGTTTCGCCAGGTCGACACGGATCAATGTGTCGATAGATATTCTGAAATAGTTGGAAAGGGCAACCAGAGTTTCAATGCCGGGCATGGATTTTCCCAGTTCAATCCCGCAATAAGTGGCCCTGTTCATGTTGACGGCAAACGCCACATCCTCCTGGGTACGCTTGCGGCGTTTGCGGAGCAGGCGGATATTTGAGGTGATGTAAATATTCATGGCGGCTTCTGATTTTTGTAAAAACTCATACAAATTTAATAAATTTTGTGTATATTATCAACACTAAAAATGTTGAAAATATGCACATTTTAAAATTTTATTAACGAGGCTGAAGATTGCCTGTAATGTTGCATCAATATGGATCGTACTATTTTACATCTCGACCTGGACAGCTTTTTTGTATCCGTCGAGCGGCTTCTCAATCACGAGTTGGAAGGGAAACCTCTTTTGATAGGCGGTACTTCTGGTCGCAGCGTAGTATGCAGTTGCAGCTACGAAGCGCGCCGCTATGGTGTTCATTCTGCCATGCCCATGAAAATGGCGCTTATGCTCTGCCCCGATGCCCTGGTTATTCGCGGGGATATGGAACTTTACAGCAAATATTCCAACCTGGTTACCGAAATTATTGCCGCAAAAGCTCCTTTGTATGAAAAAGCCTCTATTGACGAACATTATATCGATATTACCGGCTTGGACCGTTTCTTTGGCTGCCTGAAATGGTCGCAGGAACTGCGGCAGGGCATTATCAGAGAAACGGGACTGCCTATTTCCTTCGGCTTGTCCGTAAATAAAACGGTTGCCAAGATCGCCACCGGTGAGGCCAAGCCTTATGGGGAACTGTATGTGGAACGCCCCCTGGTTTCCGGATTCCTGGCTCCCCTGTCTATCCGTAAAATTCCCATGATAGGGGAGAAGACTTACCAGGTACTGCGGGAAATGGGCGTGGACATTATTGCAATTTTACGGGAGATGCCCGTTGAGCTGCTGCAGCGATTGCTGGGGAAAAACGGAACCGAGATCTGGCGCAGGGCCAATGGCATCGATTGTAGCCCGGTTGTGCCCTACTGGGATCAGAAATCCATCAGCACCGAACGTACCTTTGAACAGGATACCATGGATGTGCCCATGCTTAGCCGCCTGCTTGTAAAAATGGTGGAGGAATTAAGCTTTGAGCTTCGTTCCGAACAGAAACTTACTTCCTGCGTGACCGTCAAGGTCCGCTATTCCAATTTCGACACTTTTACTTCTCAAAAAAGGATACCTTATACTTCCTTTGACCACGTGTTGATCAATGTTGTACGGGAGTTGTTTCAGCGGCTTTATCAACGGCGGATGATGGTCAGGCTCATTGGCGTACGCCTGTCGGGATTGGTACGCGGCACCCAGCAACTCGACCTTTTTGAAGATACCCCTGAAGATATTCATCTGTACCAGGCACTGGACAGGATCAAAAAACGATATGGAAAGTATGCGATTGGAAGAGCGGGGGCAATGGGATAATGAGTTAATGAGATAATGGGATAATGGGATAATGAGATAATTGGGTAATGAGAAAATCAAATAGAGAAGAAGTTAAAATTTC
>JAUZOH010000529.1 GCA_030706565.1 Bacteroidota bacterium
ATAGGAACCTTATCGGCAGGTATAAAATTGCAGTTCCAGATGGAAAACGGTGCGACAGAAGAACAGGCAATGTCCCGCATTATGCCGGTGCAACTACGGGCTGTGGTACTTTTCAATCCTTTTATCTCCTATTCTTATTTCCTAACTTTCTGCCTGTTACCGGTTATGTTTCTGGTTTTTGTCCTGCTTGGATCGGTTTATACCCTAGGGAATGAATTGCAATACGGACTTGGACCGGAATGGCTGGAAGCTGCAGATAATAACATTTGTGTTGCCCTGGCCGGGAAATTGTTGCCCTACACATTTTTGTTCTATTGCCTGGCTATGGTCATCAACCTTATCCTGTTCAGGTACCTGGGACTCCCCTTGCGCGGGAATCTTCATGTTATTCTGGTAAGTGAATTCCTGTTGATTATCAGCTATCAGTTTATTGCGATATTCTTAGTTGGAATCACCGCCAACCTCAGGTTGGGTATATCACTGGGTAGTGCATATTCCATGCTGGCTATTACCTATTCGGGACTCACTTTCCCTATTTTTGGAATGCCTGCTTTTCCACAGGCTTTCGCCCATATTTTCCCTTTCACCTATTGGCTTAAAATTTTCATCAGCCAAACACTTAGAGGGGAACCGGTGAGTAATGGAATCATACCCATGTATGCATTCTTTGCCTTTATGCTATTGGGCATAACATGTATTCCCAGACTAAAAACACTGCTTAAAACCGAAAAATATTGGGGTAAACTATAACTCAAGGAAAAGAAATTATGTGGAAGAAATTCGTATTTGGATTACAAATGACCAGCGACTATTTTGCGGATGAGATCAAAATCATCATGCACGATGCCGGGGCAGTGCTTATTTTTATCGTAGCAATGGTAGCTTATCCTCTCTTATATTCCCTTGGATATATGGACGAAACGATCAGGGAAATACCCATTGCAGTCGTCGATATGGATCATTCCCAAATTAGCCGCCAATACAGCAGAATGGCCGATGCTACCGAACAACTTAAAGTGGTATATAAGCCCCAAAGTTTAAAAGAAGCAGAACAGTTGTTCTATGACGGAAAAATTAATGGGGTAATTCTAATTCCTAAAGATTTTGAAAAAGATATTTATAAAGGACAACAAACCAACGTGACTGTTTACTGCGATGCCAGTTACTTCCTTCTTTATAAACAGGTATATTCCGGGGCAATTTATTCTACAGGGACTTTAGGTGCAGGGGTTGAAATCAAACATTTGCTTGCACAGGGGAATACAATAAAACAGGCCATGGATAAACGCAATCCCTTAAACGTGAATGCCTATAATTTGTACAATCCAGCCGGTGGTTATGGAACTTTTGTCATACCGGGCATTTTAATTATCATTCTTCAGCAAACCCTGATGATTGGTATAGGTTTAATTGGCGGCACGATACGCGAAAGGAGACGGTACATCTATTTAATCAAACCGGCTCAGCTCCCCGGGGGAAGTTTCGTAGCTGTGATGGGAAAAACTTTTGCCTATATCTTTATTTATCTTTTCAACATCATATTTACCCTTGTCATGTTGCACAATTGGTTCCATTTGCCGGATAAAAGCGGGTTCTTACCTACTCTCTTTCTGATCATTCCATTTTTATTTGCAACTGCATTCCTGGGTTTAGCCATAAGCTTTTTATTCAGAAGAAGGGTGCACTCTTTGTTATTCATGGTTTTTCTGTCACCTTCCATACTGTTTTTAACAGGCATGTCGTGGCCGGTTGAATCATTGCCGCCTTTCCTTTACCTGCTTGCCCATGTATTTCCCAGCACAATGACCGTTCCGGCATACATACGTATGCGCACCTGTGGGGCAGGATTAAGTTCAGTAACCTATGAATGGGTATTTCTGCTGATTCAGATGGTTGTCTATTGCCTGCTGGCCTGTCTGACCTACAAATTTGCAATGAAAAGGCTGGAAAAAGAATATAACGAAGAAGCCAGAATGCACAGGGAAAATTATGAACTTGGCCATTTAAACGAATAAATAGTCATGAATTTTTAATCTTTACTACCAGAAGAGGGCTTCGTTTGCATACCATAATTCATCAAAATTACAGCAAACGAAGCCCGAAATTATTTAATTTTCATTTTTAAGTACTTGTCTTTAATATAAATTTATTCAAGTTTTGCAAGTAGAAAAAAGTTAATCGTTCAAGCATAAAAAAAGGCAAAGTGTCTTTCAAATATATCCGAATAACAGTATATTTGAAGTAATAAAACAATAAATACAGCCTCCAATGCCTAGACTTGAA
>JAUZOH010000530.1 GCA_030706565.1 Bacteroidota bacterium
ATGGAAGAAGGGACCTTCTGCTATAATGCCAATTTCAACTTTATGCTGACCCAGTCGGCACCGGGTTATGCAACCATATCAACCGGTTCAAACCCTTCAGATCACGGGATCATCGCAGATTCCTGGTACCTTAGGTTAAGAGGGAAAAGAATCAATGCCACAGACGATGACAATGTCAAAACAATTGGAGGAGGAGGAAGTATTGGCAGACATTCTCCACGGAATCTCACCGTTTCTACATTAGGGGATGAATTAAAACTGGCCTCACATTCAAAATCCAAAGTCATCGGAATCTCGATCAAACCGGATGCCGCCATCCTGCTTACCGGCCATCGTGCCAACGAAGCCTATTGGTACGACGATGCCACCGGGAATTGGATTACCAGTTCCTACTACACCGATACCTTGCCCCGTTGGGTGAATGACTTCAATGCAAAAAAAATGGCAGATATTTACCTGAATCATGTATGGGAGCCCCTTTTACCTGCAAGTGATTATACAGAGTCCCTGCCTGACGACAATAAGTACGAAACAGGCATTAATGGCAAACATACCTTCCCTTATCCACTTAATAACCTGAGTAAAATCAAGGATAAGTACACAAATTATGAAATGCTCAAATACACGCCCTTCGGGAATACTTACACCAAAGATATGGCCATAGCCGCCATTGCCAATGAAAATTTAGGAAAAGGCGACAATCCCGATCTGCTGACAGTAAATTTCTCAACCATGTCCTATATCAACGAAAAGTACGGAAATAATTCAGTAGAGATGGAAGATACTTATCTCCGGCTTGATAAGGATTTAGAACATTTTATTCATTTTATCGACGACAACTTAGGCAAAGAAAATACGCTGATCGTGCTCACCTCCGACCATGGAGAAGCATCGGTCCCGGCATACCTGGCCGATATGAACTTACCGGTTGATTATTTTAATGCCAACAATGCCATTGCACTGCTCAAAAGTTATCTAAACGTGGTATACGGGAAAGGTGATTGGGTTAAATTTTACAACAACCGCCAAATTTACCTCAATCACAACTTAATCGAAGATTCAAAAATTTCGCTTAAGGAAATGCAGGAAAAGGTAGCTCAATTTATTATTCAATTTTCGGGGGTAGCCAATGTAATTACAGCATCTACCTTACAAACCACCAACTTCACCCGTGGGATAGCGGAGAAAATGCAAAACAGCTATAATCAAAAATATTCAGGAGACGTACTGATAAATTTGCAAGCCGGTTGGATAGAAAAAGACGGCAAAATAACCTCTGGAAATTCTCCTTATTCCTATGATACTCATGTGCCCTTAATCTGGTATGGCTGGAAAATAAAAAGGGCTGACATTGCAATGCCGGTTGACATGACAGATATTGCCCCAACTCTTTCAAGCTTTTTAAATATTGCATTTCCAAATTCCTGCTCAGGAAACCCCATATTGAAGCTAATGGAATAAAATAAAAAACCTGTTTATTGACAGGTTTTTTATCAAAGATTGAAAAAAAGTTTAAATGAATTTAAAGGATCAGTGAAGATTTAAATTGCCATTTTAATAAGTGTCTGCTTGATCATTCTCGTCTTCATTTTCGCGCTCCTCTGTCCGGAAATAAGTATCGATATCATCTAAATCATCTACTTCCTGATAGAATTTCCGTCTCATTTTCTGACCTGAGTCTTTCTTAAGGCTCTTTTTTATTCTTAATCCATCATCGTCAGAATCAAAAAAGTTTTCTCTTTTCGACTTGCGAAAATCCTTCTTTGTTTTCATTGGGTGAAAAATTTAAATAATTAAAATTACGTTATTGATTATTAGAGTTTTACCTGTTAAATATCGGTATATTTTACTGAATAAAAATACTATATTTTATTTTATTAAAGAAAATAGTTTGGCGTATTTTTTTTTTAACCAACTATTAAAAATCATACAAAAGCAGATTTAAACTTTGAAATTTTTAGTTACCAACATAAAATCATCAAGAATTGAAATATTTTTCTCTACTGCACTTCCCACAACTGCAATATCGGCACCCGCCCGGTAAACAGATTCCAGATCTTCTATAGAGGATATCCCTCCTCCCACCACAAGTGGAATGGAGATATTCTTCCTTACCTCCGAGATCATCCGGTCATTTATTCTGTTGTGTGCACCACTGCCGGCTTCAAGATAAATAAGTTTCAATCCCAGCATTTCTCCGGCAATAGCTGTTGCCACAACAATATCGTATTTATCGGCAGGAATAGGCTTGGAATTGCTTATATATTCAAC
>JAUZOH010000531.1 GCA_030706565.1 Bacteroidota bacterium
AAAATGCAGATATGCTAAAAAAAGCCACTTACCGGCTTAAGTTTGAGGAGTTGTTTTACATTCAGCTTGATATCCTCAAACAGCGCAGTTCGCGCATCAGGCAATATCAGGGTTACCGGTTTACCAATATCGGTTATTTTTTCAATACTTTTTATGAGAAATATTTGCCGTTTTCTCTGACTGTGGCCCAGAAGAAAGTGATTCGCGAGATACGGAAGGATGTGGGTTCTGGCAAGCAGATGAACCGCCTTTTGCAGGGCGATGTGGGAAGCGGAAAAACATTGGTCTCCCTGATGACTATGCTGATGGCTCTTGATAATGGTTTTCAGGCTTGCCTGATGGCTCCCACGGAGATTCTTGCAAACCAGCATTACGAAACCATTTCGGGGATGCTGCAGGGAATGAATGTGCGGGTGGAGTTGCTTACCGGTTCTGTAAAAAAATCGAAGCGTGCTGTTATTCACGAAGGTTTGCAAAACGGTGACATCAATATCCTGATCGGGACGCATGCCCTGCTCGAAGATGTGGTGCAGTTTAAGAATCTGGGCCTTGTTGTCATTGACGAGCAGCATCGTTTCGGTGTGGCCCAGCGGGCAAGAATGTGGCAAAAGAACGAGCAGCCTCCTCATATCCTGGTGATGACGGCTACTCCCATACCCCGTACTCTTGCAATGACCGTCTATGGCGATTTGGATGTATCGGTAATTGATGAATTGCCACCCGGGCGTAAGCCGGTGAAGACTTCTCATGTTTATGAAAACAAAAAGGCTACGGTTTATAATTTCCTTAGGCAGCGGATTAAAGCGGGTAACCAGGTTTACATCGTTTACCCGTTGATCAAGGAATCCGAAAAGATGGATTATCAGGCGCTGGAAGAAGGGTATATGGATATTGTGGGCGCTTTCCCTCCTCCGGAGTATACGGTTTGTATGCTCCACGGCCAGATGAAACCTGAAGAGAAAGACCTTGCCATGCAGCAGTTTGTAAAAGGTGATGCCGACATTATGGTTGCAACCACTGTCATTGAAGTAGGCGTGGATGTGCCCAATGCATCGGTTATGGTTATTGAAAGTGCCGAGCGTTTTGGCCTTTCACAGCTGCATCAGCTAAGAGGGCGCGTTGGGCGCGGGGCCGACCAGTCCTATTGTCTGCTGATGACATCCTTCAAACTTTCCGATGATTCGCGCAAGCGCATTGCGGCCATTGTCGGATCGACCGATGGCTTTGAAATAGCAGAGGCCGACCTGAGGCTTCGCGGACCAGGTGACCTGGAAGGTACCATGCAAAGCGGGATACCCTTTAATCTTAAACTGGCTAATTTGGCCAGAGATGGGCAGTTGCTTGAATATGTCAGGGGAATAGCCGATGAAATTCTTCAGAATGACCCTTTGCTGCAGAAACCCGAGAATCTCCTTTTTGTCCGTCAGCTCAAACATCTTAAACATAAGGAAATGGACTGGAGTGTAATCAGTTAAAGAAATTGGATTGGATAGATGAAATCCAATAATGTCTGATATTTTTTATATCTGATTTTTTGCCAATGTTTTTGGCATGCTTTTTAACCCGGAGGTAACAATTACATTATAGCTCATCTAAAAATTCTCTTGCTTATTGTAATTTTATTTTACCTTTTCTATGTAATTCGACTTCATTTAAAGCATCAACAAACTCCTTTTGTTTTGAAGAAAGCCTTTTCACATTTTTAAACCCCAGGTTTCTTGCAAGTTCCATAAAAAGTTTATTTTGTTGTCCGGTATATCAAGTACTACTTTTTGCATAATCAATTATTTTTAGCTGAGATAAACCTGGCCTGTTTTAAATCTATTAAAATCAATACTTACCAACCATATTAAAGATTTTAACTTTGTGACCTAATCTGGTTTTCAATATCTATTAGCTATTACAAAATAACTAATAAAAAAGATTAAATGAAAATGGTAAAATACTGCTGCAATAGATTCACTTGTTAAATATATTGAAGGATGAAAGTTTTGAAATTCACCACTTCAGCTAAAATTACATGCAGTTCTATATTTCTTTCGTTTGTGAATCCTTCCGTTTTTTTTATTTTTGAGCATAAATTGAGAATTAACCAAAATGCGAAAATCATACAACCAGATTATAGCCGAGAATCTTGGCATACGCCTGCAACAGGTGGAAAATACCGTTAAATTACTCTCAGACGGCGCCACGGTGCCTTTTATCAGCCGTTATCGCAAGGAGCTGACAGGAAGCCTTGATGAAGTGCAGATAGGATCCGTTAAAGAACAG
>JAUZOH010000532.1 GCA_030706565.1 Bacteroidota bacterium
ACAGGTATTTGTCGCCCCGTTCGCCTTATCCAACCCTGGCCATTCCTGTCCAGGGCATAGGCAACTGGTGTTCACCGCTGATGACTGCAAACATCGACGATTCGGGTTTAAGAAAGAGGGCCGGAACAAAAAACAGGATTTGCCTGCCTCAGGGTATCCCCTTTGCTACGCCCGGTAATGCTGAGGGGAAAAATATCATTTTTACTTCGCGCTGGGATAATTATCCTCCGGAAGCAACAGTCCCTTTGTCGGGCAGGGCTTCACATGCCTATCTGCTGATGGCCGGTTCGACCAATTATATGCAAAGCCGTTTTTCAAACGGGGAGGTGATTGTGGATTATGCTGACGGGACACAGGATAAACTGGTGCTGAGGAATCCCGAAACCTGGTGGCCGATCGAACAGGATTATTTCATAGATGGTTATGCTTTTCCACTGGTTGCACCACATCCGGTAAGGGTTCATCTGAAAACAGGTGAAATGACCACCCGGCTTGAGAAAGAACAAAAAATTGACGGCGGGGCTGCAACTGTACTCGATCTTTCGTTGGACAGCTCCAGGGAATTAAAAGATTTAAAACTGGTTACTTTGGCCAACGAAGTGGTCATCGGACTGATGGCTGTTACGCTTGCCAAATGATATTTTGAGTAGATGAAATTTATAAACAGAACATTGTAAAGTTTGAAGTTGTTTGAAGTTGTTTGAAATGGTTTGAAGTTGTTTGAAATGGTTTGATAATGTTTGAAATGGTTGGAGGTGGTTCAATGGAATTACTGAAAAAAAAGTTCCAGATAAACCCACTGAGGCACCAGGGACAAGGAAAAATCAGGAATAATTATTCCTCTGTGCCTTCTCTGTGTCTCTCTGTGTTATCGTATTTGTATTTTAAAAGTCAATTATTTCACAGAGTTCCACAGAGGAATTTCACTGAGAACCACAGAGATTTTCCCCGTGTTCTCTGTCCCCTAGTGGTTAAAATATATTAATGTTGAGTACAAAACCAGAAATTACTGTTTTACACGATAAATTAAACTGGCATCAATTTTATAAATCAATTAAATAGTTTGAAGATGAAAATGATTAATTCGAAAAAACTGAGTGTAAGGAAATGTTTATTCCTTTTACTGGCCGGGCTTGCAGCTTTTGCCGTATTGCCCGTTAATGCGCAGAAAAAGGTTGTGGGTTTGGACAACTGGTACAACCATGAGACCAACCCAAAGACAGGTAAACCTTATCATTATTTGTGGACTGATTCTGCCTTCAGCGGATATTCACGCTGGGGACAAATTTTTACTAAAAAAGGCGCAAAAATCACAACCCTTACAGCAGCACCTGATGCTGCAAGTTTAAATAAACTGGATATTTATATTATTGTAGATCCGGATACCCTTTCCGAAAATCCTTCGCCCAATTACATCATGCCCAATCAGGCCGATGCAATCCAAAAATGGGTGAGGGATAAGGGCGGAGTTTTGGTGCTGCTTGCCAACGATGCGCCCAATTGTGAATTTACCCACTTAAATCAATTGTCTAAGAGGTTTGGAATCATTTTTAACTATGTCTCTATCCATCAGGTTTTAAAAGATAAATGGGAGATGGGCGCTGTGAAAAATCTGCCTGTTCATCCCATCTTCAAAGATGTGAAGAAGATTTACCTGAAGGAAATTTCTACGTTCACCTTATCAAAACCTGCCCAATCTGTTTTGACTGAAAATGGACAGATCCTGATGGCCGTCAGCAAGTATGGCAAAGGAATGGTTTTTGCTGTGGGCGATCCCTGGATCTACAATGAGTATATTGATCACGACCGTCTGCCCAAGGATTTCGATAACCGGAAAGCTGCCGAGAACCTGACAACCTTCCTTTTGCAAAGTTGCCATAAAGGACAGGCCAAAAAGTAAACCTTCCCCGCATCATTGTACATGAAGGTTGAATGAGGTTATTCAATTTTTTCGGGAAAAATAATTCAAAATGTTTCCTCGACAGTTGATAAAAAGGAAATCAAATTTCCCGGATGTAACAATGGATTGCGGTGAAAATGCCTGGACAGGTTCTTTATAAAAGTGTATTTGCACTTTGGATAGTCAATGCTATATGATAGATGATGAACATATTTTATAACAGATCAATGAAAAGGACAGTAAATATATTGTTTTTAGCTGCCATTACTTTTTGCGCCTTTGGCCAAAAAACAGAAATCAGGTATTTATCGGGCATAGATAAGGATCATACCGTAGCCTGGGATTTCTTTTGTACAAAAGGAATGAA
>JAUZOH010000533.1 GCA_030706565.1 Bacteroidota bacterium
AATAATGAGCAGTCAATCCGCCCAAGGTTCCATCATCAGCGTATAATTTCAACCCTGATATGGGCATGTAATCCCGGGGATCACCAAAACGGGTGACAGAGTAATTATCCCAAAGAAGTCCATACTTTTTACTGGAAACCAGGAATGGAACAACAGCTTTGGTATTGCGCTGGGTGAGATCATCATCCAAGCCTTTAAAATTCAAAATATCATCCTGGTTTTCACCGAGTCCATAGAATGCCTCATCAGCCGGTGACTCAAACACCTGTCTTATTTGGTATCCTTTTACCCCATCAACTGTTTCGGCCTGAAAAGTTTTCCCTCCCTTTTCATTTTCCTTTAATAATATATTCCCTTTCAAATCCGAGAAGACAACTTCGCCCGTTTTAAGCGAAACAGAAGCTTTTATTTTATCGGTACTCAGGCTAATCCAGCCATTACGAGTTTCTGTTTTCCAAATCACCTTATTGTGAGGATAATCCGTAATCATCAGGCTTTTTTCAGCAGAGAAATCATTGGATGGAGTGGCAATGACATGAATAATCTGATCAGATACTACCTGAAGCCGGACTGACTTGGCTCCGTTTCCGGTAACCTTTTCAAGATGAACAACCACGCCATCAGTCAGGATTTTATAATCCGCAGCCTGGGACGAAAACATGAACATTAAAAACAAGAAGCAAAGACAAATTGTATTTCTTTTCATTTTAAAATAATTAAAAGTGAGACAGATTTTTAAATCATAAAAAATTTAAAAATGGATGCAATGCAACATAAATAATGCGTTATTAACTGCAAAATTTTGCCTTTACTACAAAGCAAAACCTGCCTGCCTCATCGGTAAGAATAATTATAAACGGATAAAATTACTCTGCCTCAGATGCAGAAATAACCAGTTGAAGCCAAAACAAATGATAATTCATTTTCAAATTTAGTCCGGAAATTCAAAAGTCAGGGGATGAAAATGTTTAAATTAGGGGGTTAATTTGTTAACTGGCGAAGTTAAAATATTTCCAAAAGCAGTATCGTTTGTTAATATGTGAAACAGTTAAATCCCTGTATTCTTGGGACAACCGAACTTTCTGTACTTTTCGTTTATGTTTTTCCGGAGCTAACTTGAGAAAATTCATTTTTTTAACAGGGAAGAAATTTCCTCAAATTTAGTTTAGAGTCATAAAATTTTGCAGCCTTAGGATTAACAAATAAGGATAAGATAAATTTAGTTCATATACTATTTATTTTTTAGATTATGGTTAACACATTAACATTAAAGCACTAACATCCAATAATAATTCTGTTTTATTTTGTTCGGTTTATCCCAAGGTAATATTGACAAACTATCCTTGAATTTGGACATAAAGTTATTTGCGGGGTATTAACCATTTTTGTTACACTTATATTTAAAAAATTCCACTTCCCTCTAACATTAAGCCATAATTAAATCAAAAATAAAATATGATGATGCAAATTGTTGTTTATAACTCAGGTTTCCCAAATACTCGGGATGTAAATTATATCAATAGGACTGCACCTGTGCTTAAGATAATAACAGCAGCAATAGTTTGTCAAGCTCTGAAATAGGGCTTTTCAAGTATCATCAGCTTTCAAGTAAATTTCTTCATACTTCAAGTTTCACCAAAACCTTTTAACGAAAATATTGTCAGCAGCCCCTTCCTTTGTCATCATGCTGATGATAATTTCATGGATAATAAGATTTTAGGCAAAAAATCACTTTTGAATTGGCTACCTTGGTCGATGTTGAGTATTTCTGTTTACAAGATCCTCTATTGCCTTGTTTACAGGCTCAACACACCTTTCTTTTCCCTTATTTTTGAAAGCGACCAACTAATAATAAATATGCTATAGGTGTCAATAATAGTAATCAATATGTTAGTTGTAACAAAAAACTAGCCCATTTTAGTAAAATGGGCTAGCAGGAAAGTGTCCGAAAAATTTGGATCACCTATCTCTATAATATATCCGATGCACTATTAATGGGTATTGTAATAATCCAGCGAAACATAGTTGTAGATGAGCCAGTTATTAGGATCCGTCATAGCAATAAGTTGCAAATGGTTTGCATCCAGTGTTTTGATTGTCATTTTTGCAAACCAGCTTACGACTTTATTACCTTCTGCTTTATCATGTATAACCTGAGCGCCAAAAGTTGCCAACTGTTTTGTAGCTGTATACAACATAAATTTACCAGTTCCTGACAAATCAGGAAACATTTTGTTATCCGATTTAAAATGGGCATCACCAATCA
>JAUZOH010000534.1 GCA_030706565.1 Bacteroidota bacterium
CAATATTGAATTTAAAAGATGAATAGTTACAGACAAATTTTGTATCATATTATTTTTGTACCTATAACCGCGGAAATACTTTGCCCGAAAAACAACACGAGGAATTGTACAAATACATCTGGGGAATAATACAAAACAGAAATTGTGTATTATACCGCATCAATGGTACTGAAAATCACATTCATATTTTATCCGATTTGCATCCAAAAGTTTGTTTATCGGACTATGTTAAGGAAATAAAAACAGTATCGAACCGGTGGATGAAGGAGTCTGGGAAATTTCCTGATTTTGAACATTGGGCAGAAGGCTCGTGTGCACTGACTTATAGTATGAGGGATAAAGAAAGGATCACAAACTATATCAAGAACCAGAAGGAGCATCATGCAAAAGTGAGTTTTGAAGACGAATACAAAAAATTGCTGGAGGAAAATGGGATACAGTGGGATGAAAAGTATATCTTTTGAATAAAGGGGAACTCCTACGGAGTTTTGAGGATCCATCGTACCTTTACCCCCAGATGAATCTAGGGGATATGCACAGTATACTCCTGACGGAGTAAAAAAGCAAAGGTGGGTCATAAAAACTAGATAGAAAAAGACAAAGTCCATCGTGTTCGTGTTTATCCTTTCGGAATCCAGAATTTATCCAGGGGGAAACAAACAAAAATACTCCTGACGGAGTAACGTAATAAGAACAAAATAGAAAAAACAAAGCATAGGACTTATCTTTGCATAACCCCCGGATTTATCCGGGGGAAAAACAGACAGCCAAAAATAAACCCCGTAAAGGTTGGCCTAAATATTAATAGTTCAAGTTTCGCAAGTAGAAAAAAGTTAATCGTTCAAGCATAAAAAAAGGGGGTTCAAATGTATCTGAATATCAGCATATTTGAAGTGACAAAACAACAAATATAGCCCCCAATGCCCAGACTTGGAAGTACAAAAATTTTCTCGGAAATTAACACTTTTCCAAGAATTTATGAAGCCAAAAGCCGGTATCAATCAACTTTCCGTTACAGAACGCATATTAAAGCATTCTGCAGGAACTCTTAAGAATCATTGTAAACTCCTTTGATACCGAGGACGAACGGTTGCTTGATGCGCTTAACAGAAATGAAACATTCATACATTATATCAATTCTGATAGGCTGGAAATAACGCAGGTGACCTAAATTTTACTTGCGAAACTTAAATATATAAAAATACGAATATGAGGATAGAACATCCTAACCTGATATATATAAATTAAGCCATCGATTAAATATTTGCATATCCGTGCAAAATATTTAATCGACCGTTATCCTGCAAAAATTGCTTGTTATCTGTAGATTATCCTTATATTTTATAAGATCATGCTCAGTTGAATGCGTTTGCGGCTCACATCAACGTCAAGAACTTTCACTTTAACCTGCTGGTGCAGTTTGACTATTTCAGCAGGATTACTGACATAACGTTCGGCCAGTTGCGAAACATGCACCAATCCGTCCTGCTTTACCCCAATATCGACAAAAGCGCCGAAATTGGTAATGTTGGTAACGATGCCCGGCAGCACCATCCCGGGTTTCACATCTTCGATATGAAATACATCCTTGGAAAATTCAAACACCTCAATTTTAGTACGCGGATCCAAACCGGGTTTCTCCAGCTCCTTCATGATATCATTCAGGGTAGGCAGGCCCACCTTATCATCGACATAATTATTAACTTTTATCTTAGTCCTCAGATCTTTTTGCTGAAGCAGGTCGTTGATCGTAGCATTCAGGTCTTTGGCCATCTTCTCCACCACCCTGTAGCTTTCAGGATGCACAGCGCTCCGGTCAAGAGGATTATCGGCGTTAGGAATTCGCAGGAAGCCTGCGCTCTGTTCAAAAGCCTTGTCGCCCATGCGGGGCACTTTCTTTAGTTCCCTGCGTGACTGAAAAGGCCCTTTTTCCTTGCGGTAATCAACTATATTTTGTGCCAACTGTGTACCCAACCCGGAAATATAGGTCAGCAAATGCTTGCTGGCAGTATTGACATTCACCCCTACCAGGTTGACACAACTTTCCACCACCTGGTCAAGGCTTTGCTTCAATTTGCTTTGGTCAACATCATGCTGGTACTGGCCCACGCCAATGGATTTGGGATCAATCTTTACCAGCTCGGCCAGAGGATCCATCAGCCTGCGGCCAATAGAAACAGCCCCCCTGACAGTTACGTCATAGTCAGGAAACTCTTCGCGTGCCACTGCTGAAGCAGAATAGATAGAAGC
>JAUZOH010000535.1 GCA_030706565.1 Bacteroidota bacterium
GGGCACCAGAAACTTGTAATTAAGGTTGTAACTTTTAACGATACTGTCATTAAAAGTTATGGTCTTGTCCAGGTACCAGTCATTCATTTGAATGCGGATAGATTTTAAACCCACATCGGTTGCAGAAGCATTTCCCTGAACATTCAAGGTCTTGTTCGGCACCCAGTGGAGTATAGAGGAACTCAACTTGAGCGTAGGACCTGAACTTGTCAATTCAGTTTCATTTTTCTGACAACCCGGCAATATTACCAGGAACATTGCCAAAAGAAAAAGCCATAATCGATTTTTCATGATTGTGAAATGTTAATTAGTAATTTTAGTACATATTATATATGTTTATTTAGAGATTTTATAAAGTACTTTAGGCAGATATCCACTTATCAAAAGTGAGGATAATATCCAAAATAGCTTTTCCATATTGTTTCAAAAGCTTTAGATATTGTAAATTTATTCCGCTAAAAAGAAAAGGATTTTTTAAGTAAATTATTTGGATTAAAGAAAGTTAATGTTTTTTTTTGTAAAAAACCGAATATTTTTTAATTAAATTCCTTTCCTCTTGATATCTGAAAACATTTCTATCTTTAACCGTCTATCTATAAATAGCATTTTATGTTTCGTATCCGACTACTACTGGCAACCTTCTTATTACTATTTGCAGGATTTTTATACGGTCAAAGGATTCCTAATAAAATAAGGAAAATTTCAACGGAAAACGGACTGACCAATAATGTTGTATACAATATTGTACAGGACAAACTCGGTTTTGTATGGTTCGCCACCGAAGATGGATTGAACCGTTACGATGGATATAACTTCATCTCATTTCGTCATGACCCTGCTGATCCGCACAGTATTTCTGGAAATTTCATTCAATGCCTGTACTGCGACAAAACCGGGGATATCTGGATAGGCACATCCGATAAAGGGCTTAACCGCTTTAATTATACGACCAACCAATTTGAAAGGTATGTGCATAATCCTTCAGACCCATCCAGTATCAGCAACAATGACATTGTAAGCATCGTCCCGGGTTCCATCGGGAATTTATGGGTTGCCTCATACCGGGGAGGCATAAACAGTTACTGTCCTTGGTCAGGAAAATTCCATCACTTTAAAAGTATTTTCAAGAATTCGCCCAATCCTCATTATCTTAAGGTAATGTGCGTCAGAGAGGCAAGCAACAAAACACTTTGGGCAGGGACAGGCGGAAACGGCCTGTTCGCCTATAGCCTAATCAACCACCAGACTAAAATATTTTACAGCCAGTCCAACAATGACCTTCCTTCCAATACCATAAACAATATATTTGAAGATCCATACCATAATATATGGATAGCCACAAAAGAAGGCATTGCTCTGGTTAATTCCCGGGGCTCATTTATTCATCTGCCAAGCATTTCCTTGTTCAAGAACAGGGAAATATTTACAGTTTTTTGCGATCAATATCATACCATCTGGTTGGGAACCGATCAGGGCATTTATAAATTCAATCTCGACCTCTTTCTTCGATCTGCCGATAAAAATATCCCGGTCGAACATCTGGAAGAAGGTTCCAATGAATTCGCCCTTTCATACCGTTCAGTAAGGGCTATTTTCCAGGACAGGGATAAAAACATATGGATCGGAACATATACCGGGGGAATAGATTTTATCAGTTCCTTACCGGAGAAATTCAGGCTGATCACTAAAGATCAGGGCAAAAATGCCCTTTCCTACAATAAAGTGTGGGGAATGTGCCAGGATAAATCAGGGAATTATTGGATCGGAACAGATGGCAGCGGAATTAATGTTTATAATTCCAATTTTGTTAAATTAAAAGAAATCAACCAAAAGTCAGGACTAAGTGATAATGCAGTTCTTTCGGCTCTTTGTGATGATGAAGGGCTGCTTTGGTTCGGTTCCTTCCAGGGCGGGGTAAACTGCATTAATCCTCATAATTACCACATCACACACTTTCAACACCAGTCTAAAGGAGGGAATCAGATCAGTGACAATAATATCCGGGCAATTTATGAGGACAGGGATAAAAGGATATGGCTGGGAACCGATGCAGGCGGACTTTGCTGTTACAACAAAAAAACAGCTCAGTTTAAAGTCTATTCCACAAAAAATTCAGGTATCAGTTATGATGCCATCAGGGCTATTATCCAGGACAAAAACGGGATTTTCTGGTTGGGGAGTTATGGCGAGGGGCTCAACCGGTTCAATGAACAGAAAAATGAATTCAAAACCTACCGGCACAGCAA
>JAUZOH010000536.1 GCA_030706565.1 Bacteroidota bacterium
CATGCCCACATACGAAAATTTGTCGGGGTTGGCAACAACAATGGAATGAGTTTGCATACCGCCCATTGACAGTCCGGCCATAGCCCGATGCTGTTGATCTGCAATAACACGATAATTGGATTCAATATAAGGAATCAGGTCGTCAAAAAGTATCCGCTCAAATTGTCCGGCAAAATTCATTCTACCCATAGGGCCTCCAAATCCACCGCGTGGGGAATTCGCATTACCTGCAGGAACAGCCTGTTGAGCACCTTGTGCCGGAGTATCAACAGTTCTGGGAGCACCCATACCTGGCCTGGCACCACGGGGACCTCCGCCGAAATTGATACTGCCGTTTTCCATGACGATAATAAAAGGTGTAGCCTTGCCCTCTGCAATCAGGTTGTCCATGATCAGGTTCGCATGTCCCTGATTGCCCCAGCCGGTTTCATCTTCGCCCATACCATGCTGAAGGTACAGTACGGGATAACGTTTGCTTTTATTTTTATCATACTCTGGCGGAGTATAAATATAAACGCGACGAATACTTTTGGTGGTCTTGGAATAATATTGGGTTTCGCGTAACTGGCCATGAGGGACATCCTTAAGGGCATAGAAATCCTGATCCTTAGCGGGGATTTCAATACCGCTGCCCCAACGTCCGGCTCCGTAAAAATACAAGCTTCCCGGATCCGGAACCTGAGCACCATCAACAACAAGTTGGTAATAATGAAAACCTTCATCCTGAGGAAGCGATACTCCGGTCCAGACTCCTTTTTCATCCTTTGTCAGGTCATATTTTTTCCCGCCCAAATCGAGCTGAACCTTTTGAGCTTCAGGTGCCGAAATGCTGATACGGACCCGGCCTTCAGAATTTACTTGAGGATATTGTTTCCCTTGCTGGGTAGTGGCCGAAGGTTTAAAGTCCTCTACTGCCGCAGTCTGGTTAATCTGAGCCAAACAAATTCCACTTGTTAGTGCGGTTGCTAAACAAAATACTAAAGTTTTGTAATTCATTTCATTAGATTTTAGTTGTTAGTTTTTAGTTATTTTAGATTATTGTCCTCCACCCTCAATAGTTTTTATGGTACCATCCGGATTGTACTCCAATTCTACAACCTTAAGACTGCGTAACCATGTTTTTCCGCCAGAAGGCACACAATCGTGATGGAATAAATACCATTTTCCTTTAAACTCAACAATAGAATGATGGGTAGTCCAACCTACCACAGGAGTAAGTATTACGCCCTTGTAGGTAAATGGACCATAAGGATTATCTCCTATGGCATAACACAATTTATGAGTATTGCCGGTTGAATAGGAATAGTAATATTTTCCCTGATATTTGTGTATCCAGGAAGCTTCAAAAAACCGGCGTTCATGATCACCGGCCTTCAATACTTCTCCATTTTCATCAAGAATAATAACGTCTCTGGGAGATTCACTAAAATCCACCATGTTGTCGCTCAACTTAACAACTCTAGCAGGTAAAGCCGGCTCATTATTCTCGGGTTCATGTCCGCATTCAATGGCTTTATTGTTCCGGTAACGTTGCAACTGTCCACCCCATAAACCACCGAAATACATGTAAAAAGAACCATCATTATCAGCAAGAACACAGGGGTCAATGGAATAACTGCCCTTAATCGGCGCATCCAACGGAATAAAAGGGCCTTCAGGAGTCGAACTTATGGCAACGCCTATACGGAATATATCGGTTTTATCTTTTAGAGGAAAATAAAGATAATATTTCCCGTTTTTAAAGGCAACATCGCAATCCCACAACTGACGACCGGCCCATGGAATATCTTTCACATCAAGAGCAACCCCATAGTCTGTAACCTTGCCCTCAATGTCTTCCATAGAAAAAACATGATAATCGCGCATATCAAAATGATCGCCGTTATCATTTTCGGGTATCCCCGATTCAATATCATGCGAAGGATAAATATATAACTTACCGTTAAAGACATGCACAGCAGGGTCGGCTGTATATATATGATCTATTAAATATCTTGGTTCATTCATTTATTTGAATTTTACAAATTAGAAATGAAATAAAAATTCATTATGTTATAAAAATATTAGCAGGCAATAAATTCAAGTTCAGCCCTTGCTTATTGCTTAATTTTTCAAAGCCTCATCAATAATCTTTTGTACAACAGGTTTAGCCTGGTATTTACGGTCAAACAACAGGGGATAGTCTGTTCTGCCGGGAATAGGCCAACCGTTTTTCCAGGATTGACCATCAGTAACTCCCCAG
>JAUZOH010000537.1 GCA_030706565.1 Bacteroidota bacterium
GCCTTTTCGCTGTCAATTTTCTTGGCAAATCCAATACCACCGGCCTGCATCACAACCTTATCGAAGGCATATTTTTTATCCTTGCTGAAATATTCAAAAGTGAGTAAACTGCCGCAAATTACAGGCTGCCCAAATTTATTACCAAAATCGCTTGCCCCGTTAGAGGCTTTAATCAGAATCTGTTCAGGAGTCTGGTAAAGCCATGGCCTGGGTTCATTGTTCTTTTCCCAGTTACGGACATTCCCTTCAGGCCGCGGATAGGAAGTCATGTAAACAGCAGTACCGGCAATCGGGAAAGCGGCTTTTCCGCCGGCAATACGGTCGCGGATTTCACCACCGGTACCGGTTGCAGCCCCGTTGAATGGCTCAACAGTAGTTGGGAAATTATGAGTTTCGGCTTTAAGTGAAATAACCGATTCAATATCTTTTACAACAAATTCATCAGGTTTGTCCTGTGTCTCGGGTGAAAACTGTTCGATTACAGGCCCCTGCAGGAATGCACAGTTATCTTTATAGGCTGAAACTACAGCGTTTGGGTTTTCCTGGGTAGTCTTTTTGATCAGCTGGAAAAGAGATTTCTCCTTTTCTTCCCCATCAATAATAAAAGACCCGTTAAATATTTTGTGGCGGCAATGCTCGGAATTAACTTGAGAGAAACCGAAAATTTCGCTGTCAGTAAGTTTGCGGCCGATTTTTTTGCTAAGGTCCTCAAGATATGAAATTTCATCATCGTTTAAAGCCAGTCCTTCTTTCTGATTGTATTCCTGCAGATTATCAACATAAACTATGGGCTCTGGCTGCTTATTCACAGTAAAAATATTCTGATCGATGCCATTATAAAGCCTTTGCAACATAGCATCGTAGGAAGCCTTATCGTTTTCAACTTTAATATACTCTTCAATTCTCACAACACCTTCCAGACCCATGTTTTGGGTAATCTCCACCGCATTGGTGCTCCAGGGAGTAACCATTTCCCTGCGGGGGCCAATAAAAAAGCCTTCCACAGAACTGATATCAAGAAAATCAGCACCGCCAAATAGCCATTTGAGTTTTTCAATATTTTCCGAAGATAATTTTTCGCCTGTCTGAAGAGCAAAAAAATTGACTGAATTTTTCTTAAAGAAAAGAATCATTGTAATTTCTATATGAGGTTTAGAACTTGTGGCAAAGGTATAAAAAGCAGGAAAATAATTTATAAAAAATAGCAAGAGAACTTATTCACTGATTTTAATATTTTGGTTAAGTTTGCATATACAAGTAAAATCAAGGTTATGACATTTACGGAACTGGCAAAACAAAGGTATTCGTGCAGGCATTATACCGATCAGCCTGTAGAAGAAGAAAAGCTGATGAAAGTGCTTGAAGCCGCAAGGATAGCTCCTTCGGCATGTAACCTCAAGCCAATAATCATCTATGTAATAAGGGATGAAGAGAACAGGAAGACCATATCTTCTGCTTATCACCGTGAATGGCTGGTAAAAGCCCCTGTAATCCTTGTTGTTTGTACGAATCATGGAGAAGGATGGGTCAGACAATCGGATGAAAAAGATCACTGCGACATTGATGCAGCCATTGCCACTGACCACATGACCTTGCAGGCAACCGAACTTGGCCTGGGTACCTGCTGGATATGTAATTTCGACCCTTTCCTCTGCAAGGAGATTTTAGACCTGCCGGAGAATATCGAACCGGTTGTTATCCTTCCTCTTGCCTACCCTGCCGATAAACCTGATGTGAACAGGCATGAAAACCAACGAAAGCCATTGGACAAGATAGTCAAATATGAGTTTTAATGGAGAGTGATTATTTAAAACTTTTGTAGAAGGGATAATCTGCCACATCCAATAATTCTTTATCGCCCTTGCTGTCAGCATAAACATAGATTTTATCAAAACTTTTTAAATCTACCTTTTGCGTCAGGCGTCTGACTTTTTCAAGGCCAAAGCAATTGGTGCCCTCAATTTTGCCGGTAAGTTTGTCGTTTTTTATTTCAAGGCGGGTGGCAATAAGTTCAAGCTTCATTTTTTCACACCAGGCTGAAAGCCAATTTTCAGCCGAAGCGGTAACTATCATTACACGATCACCGGCTTCCTGATGTTTTTGAATACATTCCAAAGCACTTGTTTTCACAATTTGCGGAAGCTTTTCCAGTGAAAAACGGGTACATTTTTGTTGAAACTGTTTCCAATCATCATTTTTAAAAAAGTAA
>JAUZOH010000538.1 GCA_030706565.1 Bacteroidota bacterium
GGAAAAGAATTATTTCAATCTCAACGGGACTATGAAATTGAGTGATAAATTAAGTATTGAGCTGGTATCCGATTATATGAACAGTTATACCCACAACCGGCCTACAATGATGTCCAGAATATTTGGAGCTTATGACGGTTTCTTCAGCCGTATGGATGACATGTCTGTTTACTTCAACAAATATCAAACTTCACAGGGATATCACTGGGTGCCCTATAACAAACCTTATAATGATAAAGAAAAACTTGCTTACAATATCAGGGCTAATGAATTATTAGATTTTTTATGGAACCAGGAAAAGAATAGCCACAACGAATATCAGAACCGTTTTGTTAATAGTGCCACTCTGAACATTAATTTGACCAATAAACTAAAAATCAGAGGCAGGCTGGGCAATGATTTCACCAGTGTAAAAGTAGAAGATAAGCAGTACAACTTGTACCCGGTATCCTTTGGATATTCTGGCTCTTATGGAGTACAAAACGGCCAATACAGCCTGATATACGGGGATGCTATGGCCGTATATACGGATAAAATTACAAAAGATCTGGAATTTACATTAACCGGAGGCATTACCGGTAAAGACGACACGTATAATGATGCCCAACAAGGGACCAATGGCGGATTGGTCAATGAAAACTGGTTTAGCATCAATAATTCTGCCAAATCATTTACAACAGATCAGATTAAATCAACCAGAAAAAATCAGACCTATATGGCAGAATTCGGAATGCTTTCGTTTAACTACAAAGACTGGTTTTTCATTGAAGGAACAGGAAGAAATGAAGCAACTTCAACTTTACCGCCGGGGAAAAACACTTATTTTTATCCTTCCATAAACAGTGGATTTGTTTTTTCTGATGCTTTCCACATGCCTTCATTCCTCAACTTTGGCAAATTAAGGGCTTCATGGGGAATAGTAGGGAACCACCCGGAAATGTATCAGGCAAATGTAGCCTACATTCAAAATTCCGTACAGACTGCAACAGGAGCGGCTCTTTATCAATATCCGAATAGCAGTCAATATGGGAACGATGGGATCAAGTCGGAGAAAAAATATGAGACAGAAATCGGACTTGAAGCCCGGCTATTTAATTATATACTGGGAATTGATGTCTCGTATTACAACAACAAAATCAAAAATCAGATTCTTTACCCCAGCATTGCGGCTTCTACCGGGGCAACCAGTATGTTATCAAACGTCGGAGACCTGACAAACCAGGGATTTGAAATGGCCTTAACGGCCAATCCCATAAAAACGAAAAATTTCAGTTGGGAAACCCGGCTGAATTATTCTTTCAATAAAAACAAACTGGATAGACTGTCTGACTATCTGACTAACCTGGAAATGTACAACACGGATGGCGGTTCACTGGTCATTAAAGCCAATGTAGGCGATGCACTGGGCGACATATACGTACATCCTATTGAAACCAATGAGAAAGGACAAAATGTGGTCAATGAGTACGGGGTTTATAATATTGATTACAACAATTATGTAAAAGTGGGGAATGTAATGCCAAAGGTTACCGGAGGCCTTTCCAACAGCCTTTCATACAAGAATTTTTCGCTGGATTTCATTATTGATTACAGATTTGGCGGACAGTTGGTATCAACCCCCATGTATTACATGTATGGTGCAGGCATGTTCAAAAATACCCTGGATTACAGGGATGCCGCACATGGCGGTATTTCCTATAATATTGATGCAAACAACAACAAAGTAGCATCTGCAAGCGGGACTTACCATGATGGCGTTATTCTTGATGGGGTCACTTCAACCGGAGCCAAAAATACCACCATCGTCGATGCGGCTACTTATTACATGAACAGTTTTGCTTGGGGATCCGGTGCTGGTTCCTATAACCGTTATGAAAAGGCTGTTTTCGACAACAGTTATATTAAAGTAAGAGAAGTAACTTTAAACTACACATTTTCAAACCAACTGGTTTCAAAAATCGGTTTTCAGAGGCTGCAATTCAGCCTGATTGGCAGAAACCTGTTTTATATCTGGAAAACACTGCCCAATCTTGACCCGGAAGTTGGCATAGGTTCAAGCTGGCTATACCAGGGCATAGATCAGGGATCAAGTGCCCCTACAAGAAGCCTGGGAATTTCGCTACGTGCTAGTTTTTAGTTAACATTAACCATTAAAAAAGCTAAACATATGAAATCAATAATTATAAA
>JAUZOH010000539.1 GCA_030706565.1 Bacteroidota bacterium
ATGACCTTAGGAAAGGTCAAATCGACTATGTGCAGCTGCGGGGCCTTAACCATACCGGAATTAAAGAAAAAAGCAAAGATAACCATGGTTTCATCCACAAGCATCATTGAAGGGGGTGCCCATGATGTAATCTTAAAAGAGACAAAACGGGAAAATTAAAAATTCTCCTACTTAAGGATTAGAGAAAATTTTATATCATTTTAAATACTTTAAACATGGGTTAACGAATTATTTTAATATTTGTTAGCCCATGTTTTTTATAAGAATTAATCTGTTGTTCTCCAGAAAACATTTAGAATTATTTAAAAATCTACAAATAATGAAAGTATTAGCGATTAACGGAAGTCCCAACAAGGAAGGGAATACTTTCCATGCCTTAATGATGATAGGCTCAAAGCTCATGGAACAGGGAATAGATTTTGAAATCCTGCATATAGGGAACAAAGCAATAAGAGGTTGCTTAGGTTGTGGAAAGTGCAGGCAAAATAAAGATGAAAAATGTGCCATTACAACAGATTCGATAAATGATTACGTACAGAGCATGAAACAGGCTGACGGGCTCGTACTGGCAGCACCTGTACATTACTCGGGCATTCCCGGAACCATGAAAAGCTTTCTGGACAGGACTTTTCAAGTTGCCGGCAGCAATGGCGGCCTTTTTCGCCACAAAGTCGGAGCTACAATTGTTGCAGTGCGCCGTTCAGGAGGTTCTTCAACTTTAGACAGCCTGAATCATTATCTGAGTATCTCTGAAATGCTTGTTGTTACTTCTAACTATTGGGATATAATTCACGGACGGGTACCAGGAGAGGTCGAGAAAGATGAGGAAGGTCAACAGATCATGGAGGTTTTGGGAAATAATATGGCCTGGATTTTAAAGATGAAGGAACTCTCTAAGGAAAGACTTCCCGAACCAGCACCCGTTCAAAAGGTTATGACCAATTTTATTAAATAAGGCCAGCATTCCGGTTAAAACGAACAATTTTACAATACAGCATCCTGATTTTACAACTCTGCATTTTATATTTTTAATTGCCCCCAAACCGGGTTTACTTTGATCTTAATTTGACTTGAAACCCTTAAAATTTAAGATCATGAAAAAGAAAATGAATTCAGTTTTGGCCAGTTTGCTGGTCTGCCTGGTGATGATTATGCCTTCCATAACTAATGGCCAGGGTGAAAAATCAGTCATTAAAAAATATTTGCAGAAAATTCCTGCTGTTAGGGTCAGGAACACATTGCAAAAATACAGAATGACTGCCGTTTACACCAACAGGGATCTTTATGGGAATTTCCTGGGAAAATATAAAGTTTCCGGTGATTATACCCGTGGACTTGAAAATGGCTTTGTCAAATGGAACAATATTTACATATCCGGTTCAAGCAGTTTTTCCGGACCTTTTCCGGCAGGAACGAAACAGGACTATATGGAGAATATGGAATATGTTCCGTCTCAGAAAATGCTGGGCCCTCAGGCATTTAAAAATTTCCCTTCCACGGAAGAATCTGTGCTTTCCAGGAATCTGATCTGGGATATGATGGGAATAGAAGAATTTGCATGGAACTATACCGATTCTTTAGATCTCAATAAGCCCTTCCAGATTCCTGACCTGAAAGGAGAATTCAATATGGCAGATATTGGAACTTATAATCATGCCAATATCCAATTATGCTGGACGGGTATTTCGGCCATAAATAATGAACTATGCGCGGTGATTGAGTTCAGGGCAACAGATAATAAGCTTGAACTGTCAATGCCTGCGTTAAAAACAAAAGGGACAGAACAATATTGGGGAACTGTTTGGATTTCTCTTAAAACCCGTACAATCGAATCTGCCATGTTGTATAGCGGTACTATTCAGGAGATTGAAGTACAAAGCCCTAAAAATAAATTCATCATCAAAACAATTCGGGATATAAAATTGGAGAAAATTCAGTAGAGAACTGGTAAATTTGTGCTTATGGTTGTTAAGTTGCCGGCTTTAATATGCTTTCAACTGCATTCAACCCCGTATGCTCAGTTGCAGTATTTATAATCAGTGATAACATGAACCTCAAAAAACTTTCAACCCATCTTATTCTTTTCTCTTTTTCCCTGGTTGGCGTACTCATTGTCCTATCGATCCATTCAGGTTCAAAGAACTGGAACACTTA
>JAUZOH010000540.1 GCA_030706565.1 Bacteroidota bacterium
AATTATGTTATCAATAATCTTATGCACCCATTTAGGGATATAAAACGGACTGTATGTAGAAAATGATTGATAAATTTGGAATCATATAGATATAAGCTAAAAATATGAACTATATTTATAAAAATATTGATAACTTTATAAATATGAAACGGACATGTTTGTGAATAAACACAAAACACGAATGAGCCGATCCGTCAGCTGACGGATCACCGAAGGTAAAATAGCAAACATGGAGTTCCATGCGACCTTTGAAAACAAACCTTATTCTTATGAAAAACCTATTGCCATTCTTTCTAGTACTTCTGTTTTTTACAGGATGTGAAAAGGACACCTCACCTTATAACTATTCCAGTGAATCTACTATTTATTCGACTTCAAAAACTACTCAGTTTAAAGAGCTTGTATTGATTATTGATCCTTACGTGATGGTGGGCAACGAGAAGCAATTTATCGTAACCGATACAATCATGAATGTAACAATCAAGATTAACAATAAGATTTGGAATACCTGTAATTCTTTTGGAGTTGATACTTCCATTTTCTCAAAAACTGCAACTGGTAGTTTTTATTTAACTGGTACACAGACCAAATATTCCATTATTGCTCCCTATTCTTCAAGTAACGATACCTTGCAGACAGCCGGAGAATATGTCGACCTATTAAATAATTATCTGGTTTTGGATCCGGGGAATTATATCTGTACGGTTGAATCCTTTGAGATAAAGAAAATTGACGGAACCATAGAGAAAGTCAAGCCGTTTATTGTGGTGCCGGTAGAGATAAAAGAAAATGCCATAAGTGCCTTAGTCGGAGAATTTGAGATTCAGGTTAATAACAAATAAATTATGAAGACATATTTTATCCTATTTTCTTTGTTTTGCTTTATGCTAACCTCATGCCAGGATAAAGGCAAAATAAAAGTTGAAAATAAATTGCACAATACAAAACTTGAAAATATTAGTTTTGGCGATGTTTCGGTTTTTTCTTCATTACTGCCGGGGGAAACATCCACTGAGGTCACGGTTGTTGATTGTAAAGAATCATTTCCAAAAGTCAATCAACTGGATTTTTATATGGAAAGCAATGGGAATAAGGTTTATTTAAAGACCAAATACAATTTTTCGCTTGATGCCGGGCAAACTTTATTGATAATCATTTCGGATACGACGAAAGTTGTGAATCCGTTACTGGAATAACACATGGAAATAATTGTCAGAATTTGGTGAAAGCTCACTGTTGGTAATATTTTCAGGATGATTTGGATATGACCTTGTTGGAATGGAATTCAAAAATTACAAGTCAAATCATCTGTTATGTGTTTTTAATTGATTCTTTTCAGAAAAGAATATAAAAAGCACAAGGCAAATCATTGCAAATAGTAAACCAATTAGTTAACTTTGCAGAATAATGAGAAGGGTAGTTGCTTATAAAGAATATTTTGTAAAGTTTTACAGGCTACAAGACAGTAAAACCCAGGAAAAGATAGAATATGTACTGGATCTGATCCGATTTGAAAAACAGGTTCCCCTAAAGTTTTTCAAATATCTTGAGGATACAGATGGAATTTATGAAGTACGCGTTATAACAACTTTTAAAAGCATCAGGATCCTTTGTTTTTTTGACAAAGGCGATTTAGTTGTTCTGACAAATTGTTTTATAAAAAAGACTCAAAAAACACCCAGACAAGAAATTAAAATTGCCGAGTTGCTGAAAGCAGAATATTTGATTGAAAAGTATGGAGGAAAATAAATTGAAAAACGTAACCGATTTTGAAGATCTGCTGAAGGAAAAATATGGAGAAAAAGGGACTCCAAGTCGTGACAAATTTGATGCAGATTCCCTTGCATTTAGATTGGGGGTTATGCTAAGGGAGGCAAGGTTGGAAGCAAAGATTTCCCAATCACAACTGGCGGAAAGAACCGGCACAAAAAAAAGTTATATTTCCAGAATCGAAAATGGTCAAAGTGACATTCAGATTTCCACTTTCTATAAACTAATTGAAATTGGATTGGGAAAACATTTGAACATATCGATTGGATAAAAATACCCTCAATAAATTCTCACCATTCAAAGAATGGGTAGCCCAATAAAGGGGAATGATTTCGCTGTATAGAAAGATTATAATAATTCTGAT
>JAUZOH010000541.1 GCA_030706565.1 Bacteroidota bacterium
AAAAAATTCAGGTATCAGTTATGATGCCATCAGGGCTATTATCCAGGACAAAAACGGGATTTTCTGGTTGGGGAGTTATGGCGAGGGGCTCAACCGGTTCAATGAACAGAAAAATGAATTCAAAACCTACCGGCACAGCAACACCGATCCAAAAAGCATCATCGGGAATACCATTCAGGCGCTACACATCGATAAACACGGCCGGTTATGGATCGGTACAACCGAAGGGATAAGCCTTTTTCACCCTTTGACGGAATCATTTACTTCTTATACTGAAAAAGACGGACTAATCAACAACAATGTGCTGGGCATACTTGAAGATAAAGCCGGAAATCTCTGGATAAGCACAAACCGCGGTATTTCGAAGTTCAATTACCTGAAAAACCAATTTGAAAATTATGATTTGAACGACGGGCTCCAAACCGGGCAGTACCTGCCCGGTTCAGCATTTGTCAGTACGGATGGCAATATGTTTTTTGGCGGCACCAACGGGCTTAATGTTTTCAAACCGGAAAAGATTACCAAAACCAATTTTGAGCCCGAAATATTGTTTACCAATTTTCTGCTTTTCAACCAGCAGGTACCTATTCGAAGCGATCAATTTAAAGATAGTCCTTTGGAGAAAAGCATCAGCATCACCAAACGTATTGCATTGAAACACAGCCAGTCTATTTTCACCTTTGACTTTGTTGCCCTGAATTACGGCTATTCAGAGAAAACACAATACAGTTATATACTTGAAGGAGCCGAAAACAATTGGAATAATGTAGGGAATAAGCATTCGGCCACATATCGGAATCTGAAGCCGGGGAAATATATCTTCAAAGTCAGGGCAACAAACCAGGATGGCACCTGGACAAGAAAAACGGCCAACATTGAAGTAGTCATTCTGCCTGCATTCTGGCAAACCTGGTGGGCAAAAATCTTTTACATCATCATCGTTATTGCCCTATTCTATGGCATCTTACAAATCTATACCTTTAGAATGCGGACCCTTAACCGCCTTCGCATGGAGCATCTCGAAAGACAGAAATCCGAAGAACTGAATCAGTCCAAACTTCAGTTTTTCACCAACATATCTCATGAATTCCGAACTCCCCTGACGCTAATTATCGGGCCTTTGGAAAAAATCATCCAGGAAGAAACAGATCCAAAGCGGAAAAATCAGTTTAATATGATGCACCGGAATGCAAACCGGCTTTTAAGACTGGTAAACCAGTTGATGGATTTGCGGAAAACCGAACGCGAACAGATGCACCTCAGAACGCAAAATATTGATTTAGTTAGTTTTATAAACGAAGTCGTTTTTTCGTTCGAAGAACTTTCCCTTCAAAAAAGTATTATCCTGAAGTTTATCCACAGCGATCCTGCTTTGATGGGGTATTTCGATCCTGAATTTCTTGATAAAATTCTCTTTAATCTTTTATCCAATGCATATAAATATACTCCGGAGAAAGGAAAAATTTCCATCGAATTAAAGACCCTTCCTGTGTTGCATCCTGGAGAAAAAGAGATGGTTGAAATCGTGGTTTCCGATACCGGCCGTGGAATTGCAGCCAATGAACTGCAGAAAATATTTGATCGTTTTTATCAGGCTTCAAATTCCGACAGCACTTTGCAGAAAGGGAGCGGCATTGGCCTTCATCTTACACAGGCACTGGTCCAGCTTCATCATGGCACTATTCATGTGGAAAGTACACCGGGGAAAGGGACGAAGTTTACCATACATTTGCCACGACAAAAGGAGAATTACACCAAAGATGAAATTTCTGAAATAAATGATTATAAGTCTAATTTACCAGGATTATCCACTTTAGAACCCGTTAAAATTGCAACCAGCAAAACGGCCACCCCGAATAAAGGGCATAAATATTCGGTATTAATTGTTGAAGACGACTTTGATGTCATGCAATATGTCCATCAGGAATTATCCGATACCTATAATATAAAGGAAGCAAGCGATGGCGTGGAAGGCATCAAAAAAGCCATTGAATTTCAGCCAGATGTAATCATCAGTGACATAATGATGCCCAATATGGACGGGATTGAAATGTGCAAAAAACTGAAAACAGATATCACCACTTCCCATATCCCAATTATTTTGCTAACAGCCAAAGCT
>JAUZOH010000542.1 GCA_030706565.1 Bacteroidota bacterium
GATTTGAATATTTTTGAAAGATGATAATTTCACTTAATTATTTTGAAAAAATTTCTTAAATTGGAATCTGAAAATAAGCTTCTACAAAAATAAGTCATAGTTTGTTATAAAAAATCAAAAACAGCTAAGCAGGAAATAAATATGATGAATTTTATTGCAATAATAAAAATTGTTGTATTTTTGCAAACCACAATTTAAAGGATTTATTAAAAGTATTTGTGTATTAATTAAAAACATAAGAAACAAAGTGGATACATTAAGTTATAAAACAGTTTCCGCAAATAAAGCAACTGTTAACAAGGAGTGGGTTGTGGTTGATGCGAGAGATCAGGTTGTTGGTCGGTTGTCAACCAAAGTTGCAAAGCTTTTACGAGGAAAATATAAACCTTCTTATACCCCTCATGTAGATTGCGGAGATAATGTAATTGTGATCAACGCAGACAAAGTGCGTTTTACGGGTAAGAAATGGACTGACAAGGAATATTTTAGTCATTCCGGTTATCCCGGTGGTTTTTCAATAGCCACCCCCAAGAGCTTGTATGCCAAAAATCCTGTATTACTTATCGAAAATGCGGTTAGAGGAATGCTTCCCAAGAATAAATTAGGAGCGGCCTTATTCAGAAATCTTCATGTAAATGTTGGTGAAACCGACAAATATGAAGCTCAGAAACCCAAAGTAATCGATTTAAATAATCTTAAATAATTGTTATGGAAATCATCAACGCTATTGGAAGACGGAAATCAGCTGTTGCACGCGTTTACCTATCAGAAGGGAAAGGCAATATTAAAGTAAACAATCGGGAATACACCCAATATTTTTCCACAGAAGAATTACAGGCAATTGTACTTCAACCTTTAAAAGTATTGGATTCTGTTAGCAAGTACGATATCAAAGCAACTATTGACGGGGGAGGAACCAAAGGGCAAGCAGATGCTATTTGCTTAGCTATTGCCAGAGCATTGGTTAAAGTTGAAGCCGAAAACAAACCCAAGCTGAAACATGAAGGCCTGATGACCAGAGATCCTCGTGTAGTTGAAAGGAAGAAACCTGGTAGACCTAAAGCCCGTAAGAGATTCCAGTTCAGCAAACGTTAAAATTATTATAATACGCTGTTTAGTATCTAAATTACTAAGACTCAATTTTAATTGACTACTCAGTAATTGCTTATTATAGAATGTAAACATTAAAAAAAAGACTTCATGCCTAGAACGACATTTAAAGAATTATTGGATGCAGGTGTTCATTTTGGACACTTGAAACGCAAATGGAATCCGGCCATGGCTCCTTATATTTTTATGGAGCGTAACGGTATCCACATTATTGATTTGCAGAAAACAGTTGTAAAGCTGGATGAAGCTTGCGACGCTTTGAAACAGATTGCAAAATCAGGCCGGAAAATACTTTTTGTAGCCACGAAAAAACAGGCAAAAGATGTAGTTGCCGAAAAAATAAAACAAGTGAACATGCCTTATGTTACCGAGCGTTGGCCGGGCGGTATGTTGACTAACTTCCCCACTATCAGGAAAGCCGTAAAGAAAATGACCTCCATCGACAAAATGATGACCGACGGTACTTTCGATAACCTTTCCAAGAGGGAAAAACTTCAGGTTTCCCGTCAAAGGGCAAAACTTGAGAAGAACTTAGGCAGTATCGCCGACCTTACCCGTCTGCCGGCTGCCATGTTTGTTGTAGACATTGTAAAAGAAAATATTGCTGTAGCTGAAGCCAAAAGATTAAATATCCCTGTTTTCGCTATCGCTGATACCAATTCAAATCCCAATACAGTTGATTTCCCCATACCCGGAAATGACGATGCATCCAACTCCATTGCTATTATAGTTACTGCTGCTGCAGATGCTATCCATGAAGGTTTGGAAGAACGCAAGTCTGAAAAAGAAAAAGAAGCTACTACCAAAGAAAAAGGTAAAGTAAAAAAAGCTGAAGCTTCTGAAGAAGAAGGAGATGAAGAGGAAGAAGCATCCAAAAAGGAAACGAAAGCTCCTGCTAAAAAATTCAGGGAAAGAAAACCTAAAAGCAATACAAATAATTAATTGGTAATAGGAATAAACTATGATACAAATTACTGCTGCAGAAGTTAACAAATTAAGACATA
>JAUZOH010000543.1 GCA_030706565.1 Bacteroidota bacterium
TATTCGCCAGGTCCCCGTCCTGGATTCGACATTGTACCCGTACCAGCGGATAAACAGGGTATCATTTTGTGAAGCTGCAAGATTTAAATTGTCCAGGATATGCGCCCTTACTGCATCATCATCAGGGACGGTAACTGCAGGAAAAGTGTCATATTGGGTAAATGAAGCGGATTTAGACCATCTTACCTGAAATTTCCGTATGCCGGTTAATGAACGCCGCTCACTGAAATGTAAAGCAGTAATGGTTAATTTATATCCCTTGTGAGGCGCCAGAAAAACCTGATAATATTTACTGGTATCAACAGAAGTGGCAGGCCATGAGTTGGCGTTTGCCCATTCACCGGACACCGGGCTGATAGTAATGCCGCTTCCGGGAGTAAGCCATCCCGATGAGCAATTGGAAGAAACTGGAGTAGGAGAACCATCTGTTACCAGGTTCCATTTTACGATTTGCTGGGCATTGCAAGGAATTGAAACAGAAATTATCAGAACGGACAAATAACGAAACCAATGTCTTTCCATCTGTTATAAATTTTATAATTATGGTTACATATTGCAATTGTTTTCTTCAGGTTGAAATCTTTTTACTTCAATTTACGTATTTTTGCAACAACAAACTAATGTTTAATTCATTAAAAGTTTTTCAATCATGAAAATTGCAATTGTCGGTGTAAGTGGTGCCGTCGGGCAGGAATTTCTGAAGGTTTTGGATCAACGAAACTTCCCTGCCGACGACCTGGTATTGTTTGGTTCAGCGCGTAGTGCAGGAAAAGTATATAATTACAAGGGTAAAAATTATACAGTCAAAGAACTTAAACAGAACGACGATTTCAAAGATATAGATATCGCCCTTGTATCAGCAGGTGCAGGTGTTTCAAAAGAATTTGCCTCTACAATCACTAAATTCGGGGCTGTCATGATTGATAATTCCAGCGCTTTCAGGATGGAAAATGACATTCCGCTGGTTGTTCCAGAGGTAAATCCGGACGACTGCCGCAACAGGCCCAGGAACATCATTGCCAACCCCAACTGTACCACCATTCAGATGGTTGTTGCCCTCAAACCCATCGAAGGGCTTTCGCACATAAAAAGGGTGCATGTAGCTACCTATCAGGCTGCCAGCGGTGCAGGCGCACAGGCCATGAGAGAACTTAATAAACAGGCTTCACAGGTTTTGGCCGGAGAAAAACCTACTGTTGATAAATTCAAATTTCAACTGGCATTTAACCTCATTCCCCAGGTGGATGTTTTCCTGGACAACGATTATACCAAGGAAGAGATGAAAATGTACAACGAAACCAGGAAAATCATGCATTCTGATGTAGAGGTCAGCGCAACCTGCGTGCGTGTGCCCGTTATGCGTGCACACTCCGAAGTGATCTGGTGCGAGACGGAAAAACCATTGGAAATCTCAGCCATCAGGGAAGCCATTAAAAACGGGGAAGGCCTGATTCTTCAGGATGATCCTAAAAATTGTGTGTACCCCATGCCTTTTATGGCTGCAGGGAAAGACGAAGTCTTTGTGGGCCGCATCCGCAAAGACATTTCAAATCCCAACGGGATAACCTTATGGGTTGTCGGCGACCAGATCCGTAAAGGAGCTGCACTAAATGCCGTTCAGATCGCTGAATATATGATTAAAAAGAATTTGCTGTAAATTTCTAACAGGACAGGACTATTTTCAACACTTGATGCCGATGAAGATAGCCCTGTTTTCTTCATTTTTAAAATAAGTACTAAGATTTAGTAAAGGAAGTTGTCAAAAGGGTACCTTTTTGCATGAATTTCTTTTACCTTTTCATAAAGGATATTTTTAAGTTCCTCTATATTTTGCTTTTCCCTGGCAGAAATGAAGATGCAGTTTTTATTGGTTTTCCCCATCCAGGTATTCTTAAGCTCTTCAAGCGTAATATTTTCCTTTACTTTAGGAGTAAGGTCATCTTCTTCTTTTTTTATAAAGGAATAGGCATCAATTTTATTGAATACCAGATAGCAGGGTTTATCAGCCACACCTAATTCCTTCAGGGTTTGGTTTACTACCTGAATCTGCTCTTCAAAGTTTGAATGTGATATATCCACCACATGAAGCAGGATATCCGCTTCGCGCA
>JAUZOH010000544.1 GCA_030706565.1 Bacteroidota bacterium
ACCTGATTTTTGCATGGAAATACAATATGACGAAATTTGTAAAGGTGATTTATACGTGCTTTCATTTAAAAAACAATAAGATGGAATTGAACGGACATAATAAAAAGGAATTTCCGCCTATGCATACGGCCGAACATTTGTTGAACCAGACCATGATCAGAATGTTCGGATGCGAAAGGTCCAAAAGCAGCCATATAGAGCGGAAAAAGAGCAAGTGCGATTATTTTTTGGATGCCGAACCCACCGAGGGACAGATTACAGAGATTGAAAACAGGATTAACGCCGAAATACAGAAAAACCTGGAAATTAAAACTTCTTTTGTCGACAGGAATAATGTCCCGGCGAGTGTTGATTTGAGCAAGTTGCCTGAAGATGCCAGTCAGACATTAAGACTGGTTTATGTGGGCGACTATGATGTTTGCGCCTGTATTGGCGATCATGTTGAAAACACGAGCCAAATTGGCACATTCAAAATTATAAGTACAGATTATTCCGAAGGAAAGTTGAGGATTCGTTTCAAGCTTGAAGACTGTCCGTACAATGAAGTATCTGAGTAACCTTTTAAGATAAAATACTTAACCACAAGGATCACAAGGTTTTCACAAGGATCACAATTAATATGTATTCTCCGTGAACTTTGTGCCTTTGTGGTAAATGTATTTCAAACCCTTTCAAACTTTTATTTAATAGGTCTCCGCTACGCGGCTTGATTACTTGATTTTATTATATTTTCTACAAATAGGACGCCGCTATGCGGCTTAATATAAAATTCATCCCGGAACACAAGACACTTTAAACCCTTTGAACAATATCGAACCATTTCAAACCATTTCAAACCAATTCAAACATTCATCAAACCACCTCAAACAATCTTAAACCACAAGGTTTTCATAAGGATCACTGCTAAACTAAAATATATTTAAAAATTGGTAAATGACCATATAACCCTTATCTTTAATATTCGCATGTAATAAAGATTTATAAATGTTTATATTATGAAATAATTTGGACTGCAAAGTTTTGATATCTCATACCCTAATTCCTTTATTCTTTTTTGGCTAATAAATATTGACATAACGAGTTTATCACTTAAAACCAATCTTCTATGAAAATATTCAGCTTGAAAAACCTGACCGTTGTTACATCGGTTTTTATATCAATGAAAATCTATTCCCAGTCTCCTCCTGAAATTATTTGGGGCAGGCAGTTTGGGACCGACAAGGAAGAATATTGCATGAATCATGTGAATGATGGTTCCGGAAATATTTATGTCTGTGGAAAGACGACCGGAAGCCTGACTGGTAAAAATTTTGGGAAAAACGACGGATTTATCACGAAAATGGATGCTTCGGGCAATGTGATATGGACCCGGCAATTTGGAACCAGCGAAGATGAAAATGTTTTATGGTCGGCTATTGACTGTCACGGCTGCGTTTATATCACTGGTTCTACGACTGGCGATATGGAAGGTAAAAACTCAGGTAAGGAAGACATTTTCATTGTAAAATACAATCCGGATGGCCAATTGCTATGGGAAAAGCAATTTGGTACCGACAGTACGGACGTGGGGAATGGAATTTATGCCGGTAACCAGGGTTTTGTTTATTTAACCGGTATCACCAGGGGAAAGCTTGGGGATTTATCTTTTGGCAGTGCCGATGGTTTTGTGATGAAATTGGATAGTTCGGGCAAAAAAATATTTGTAGATCAATTTGGCACACCTGCTGATGATTTTAGTTCTGCCATAACCTGCGATAATTCTTCAATTTATATCTGTGGTTCAACATGGGGTAATCTGGCTGCGAAGAATAACGGATTAATAGACATCATTACAGGACAATTTACAACCGAAGGGAAGCTGGTCCGGTTTAATCAGTTGGGCAGCGAAGGTTTTGATTTTGCAATGAACCTGGCTGTTGATGAGGATAAAAATTTATATCTATGCGGTTCAACATCTGGAAATTTTGGCGGGGAGCAAATTGGCGATGGGGATTGCTTTTTAACCAAGGTCAGCAATAAAGGTGAAATATTATGGAACAGGCAATTCGGCACGAAGAACCATGACGGAAGCCGTGGAATTCTGATTGAAAAGGGAA
>JAUZOH010000545.1 GCA_030706565.1 Bacteroidota bacterium
GGCATACATCGACCATAGCAGCGGGAAAATGCTACCGGCGCAGATGCTGATCAGAAACTGGAATACATAAATCATCACCAGGCTCCTTTTGTCAAACCAGTAAAATATGATGCTGAGCACCGTGGCAATGACCATTGCCCCCAAATAAGTATATTTTTTCCCTATCCTGTTGGCTACCGGCGTTGCCATCACTACTCCAATTATATTTGAGGCCTGTCCAAGGGTTAAATAAAGGGATGTCAGCGTCATCGAGACGCTCAGCGGGCCGATTCGTATCCCGTCTTTCTCCTGGATAAAATATTTAAAATAATAAACGGCTGCCCCGTCACGGATTGAATTAAAGATTAAGGCTGCTATGCCGGCACCCAGGAGTATCCACCAGGGCCGGTTATGGATCAGATCTTTTATATCTTCCTTTAAAGGCGTTTTCTCTTCCTGGATTGCTTTTACCCGCTCCCGCGTCAAGGAAAAGCAACCTAAAAATAAGAAGATCGTTACGATGGCTATTACAATTACGGCCAGTTCCCAGCCTCTTTGAACATTCACAGGCCCACCGCCCAACTTACTGAAAAATTCCACCAGCGGCTCTATGGCGGCCAAAGCTATCAGGCTTCCAATAAAGGCAAACAGCATCCTGAAGGATGAAAGTGAATTGCGGTCATTCGCCCTGGGCGACATCACTCCAAGCAGCGAGGCATAAGGCACATTGATCAGCGAATAAACCATCATCATCAGGGAATAGGTGATATAGGCATAAATAATTTTCCCAGTCAGGCCAAAAGAAGGGGTGGTAAACATCAGCACCCCGATTATGCCGAAAGGAACGGCTACAAAAAGCAGATAGGGCCGGAACTTCCCCCATTTCGTCTCCGTCCGGTCGGCTATGGCTCCTACCACCGGGTCAAAAAAGGAATCCCAACTCCGGGTTACCAGAAACATCGTCCCCACTACTGCTGCCGGCAAACCAAATACATCGGTGTAAAAAATCAGCAGGTACATGCTGAACAGTTTCCAAAACATGGACGAGGCCATGTCTCCAAAACCATAACCTACTTTTTCCCTTATTTTTAATTTCTCTGTTATCATTCCGTTATGTAATATCCTGTTTCACAATCATTATTCACTTAATAGCAAAACATTAAAATTTCACTCCCTGCCTGTTGATTTTATTTCTGACTCTTTAAATATTCCAGGTTTTTGGAAATCAACCCTTTCAAGGTTTCAACCGAGGCGGCCGAACGGAAGCCATCCGGCTGTGTGTGCAGGCAATAATCCGTCAGCTTATCAACTGTTGATACGGCTACATGCATGCGGGTATCCGACGAGGCATAATAAATGTATACTTTCCCGTCATCATCGGCTATCCAGCCATTGGTAAATAGAACATTGGATACATCGCCTATCCGCTCTTCACCCTGTGGGGCCATGAAATATCCGGCTGGTTCGGCGATTACCCTGGTAGGATCTTCCAGATCAGTCATGTACATGTATAGCACATACCGCAAGCCGGAGGCACAACCCCTCACCCCGTGGGCCAGGTGCAGCCACCCCTTTGATGTTTTTACCGGATGCGGACCTTCTCCGTTTTTCTGCTCCTTTATCGTATGATAATGCCTGAAATTGATGATCTTCTCTTCCTTCACTTCTGCATGGGTGATGTCATCGACCAAAGCCCAGCCAATGCCTCCGCCAGAACCTGCATCTATAAAATCGTCCTGAGGACGGGTATATAAGGCATACTTCCCGTTTACAAATTCAGGGTGCAAAACAACATTCCGCTGCTGGCTTTTTGACTTCAGGTCAGGCAGGCGCTCCCACGTTTTCAAATCGTGGGTACGGGCTATGGCTGCTGCTGCTACTGCTGAGGACAAATCTCCGGCAGGGGCCTTCGGGTCCTTCCGCTCCGAACAGAAGATCCCGTATATCCACCCGTCTTCATGAAGGGTCAGGCGCATGTCATACACATTCGTATCCGGCTCCTCCGTCTCCGGCATACTAACCGGATAATCCCAAAACTTGAAGTTATCCACTCCATTGGGGCTTTCGGCCACCGCAAAAAAAGATTTGCGGTCTACACCTTCCACCCTGGCTA
>JAUZOH010000546.1 GCA_030706565.1 Bacteroidota bacterium
GCCTGTGAACCTGTTCATATTCAATGGAACCCTGCAACCAACTCGGTTAAAGTTGTTAATAACCGGCCCTACGGTATTAAGTCTGTTACTGCCGAAGCTCAGGTGTATAATAGCGACGGGAAATTAGTTCCAGATTACGGCATGAAAGCTACTTTGGACGTGAATCCTACTTCCGTAAAGGAAGCCTTTGTGGCATTCTCTTCAACAATTAAAAAACCTTCCCTGTCTGATGTCTATTTTTTAAAATTAAAGTTATTTGATGCTAAAGGGAAATTACTTTCTGGAAATTTTTACTGGATTGGGAATAACTATTTGGATTATAATGCCTTGAATAAACTGCCATCTGTTGGAACCAGCTTATCTGTAAGTAAACCTGTTGTATCTAAAATTACCGCTAACGGACATACGTTACTTACCTATACCCTTACCAATAAGTCAAAAAATACATCAGCTTTTGGCATAAGGGTACAATTATTAAATGATAAAGGCGAGCAAATTTTGCCAGCTATTTTTGATGATGGGTACTTCTCGCTAATGCAGGGAGAAGTGAAAACCTTACATGTTGAAGTCGATCCTAAAATATTGGGCCATAAATATGTTTTGGATGTGAAGCCTTATAACAACTAGATACGATTATTGTTATCAAAATGCTTTAACACGTCAATAATAAGAAAATTAGTATTGCTCTAATGATTTAATAAAAATAAGTAACTTGGCATGATTGAGGACCTATGGCTGAATTAGACAGGGCTCATGGAATAAAGTTAGTTCTATGTCCTTTACTTCAGGTATTTGATTATCCCTGGAAGCCGGGCCTACATTCTGCAGAAAAAATTATAACCTTGAATGCTGCAATTAAAAAGTATAAAAAGAATAACTTGATTTATTTAGATTATTTTTCATCCCTGGTAGATGAACGAAAAGGTATGAAAGCTGAATATTCGGGTGATGGTGTTCACCCCAACGCAGCAGGGTAAAAACTAGTGGCAACTCTTGCAGGAAATGCAATAAAAAAGGCACTAAGCAAATAATTAAAATCATGTAGTATGATGAAAACAATACTTTTTTTTAGCTTTTATTTAGGACAAGCTTTACAGCTTTTGATATTTTGTACCAATATTGGTTTTGCTGCTATCGACTCAAATAAAATTAAGGATAGATTCCCCTTAAGTGCTAAGGAGATTGGTATTGGGGTTCAGAAAATATTGCCTCAGGATACTGCATTACATCTTCAACTTATTCCTAATCTTGGGAAATGGGATCCAAAAGTTGAAGTTTATAGTGATTTGGAATATAATAATTTATTGACCCGATACTCAGGGTGGAATGGAGGAGATGGTTGTTATTCTTTATTATTACCCGATGGTAGGATATTATGGTCATTTCAGGATAGTTTTTTCGGGTTGGTGAAGCCCGACAGGGCAAGAGTTGATAATGTATTTGTGCACAATGCTGGTTTAATTCAAACCTTCCCTGGAAGGTACGGAATGGTTCAATTGAATCCTGTTAAAGAGGGTAAGGCCCAAACCTGGATTAAATATGATTCTTTGAAGGAAGATAGCGATTGGTATTGGTCAGGGGCCGGCATTGTATACGATGGCAGGTATTATAAAACTCTGGGACACATTAAAAGAACCGGGTCAGGTTCCTGGGATTTTAAGAACGTTTCGACAGACGTTGCGGTTTTTTCCTATCCTGATTTTTATTTGATAAAGATTGTCAGGGATAAAACACTGGGTGATGTCAGCTACGGTTCCGGAATTTATGAGGCTGCTGATGGATATGTCTATTTATATGGGACAAACAGTGAAGGTTGGAGCACAAATTTACATGTTGCCAGAGTTCCTAAACATGATTTTTTGGGGCCATGGGAATTCTATACTAAAAATGGTTGGGCTAACCAGCCGGATAATTATTCCATTGGCAGTAGTATTTCTCCACAACCAAATGTTTTTAAAGATGGGGATCATTTTTACCTGGTAAGTCAGCAGCTTTTAGGCCAGGATATTTATATCTATGAAGCTGATTCTCCTCTTGGACCCTGGAAAAATAAAAGAACAATTTACCGGATACCGGATACCTATGATGGAC
>JAUZOH010000547.1 GCA_030706565.1 Bacteroidota bacterium
ACTGAATGTAAGTTCCTGACTTTCCCCAGGTTTCAATAATTTTGTCTTCGCAAAGCCCTTTAATTCCTCTTCTGGCTTTTGTATTTCGGTACGGGGAGCACTAAGATACAGTTCTGCTACTTCCTTCCCTGCTACCTTCCCTGTGTTTTTTACAGTTACCTTAACTGTTAAAGAATCAGAGAAGGTGTTGCTGCTCAAAGTAAGATCTGAATATTTAAAGTTGGTATAAGAAAGTCCATAACCGAATTCATAAGCGGTTGGAACCTTAAATGTCTCATAATAACGGTATCCTACATAAATCCCTTCATTGTAAAATGAATTTATTGGATTGTCTTTGGGTTCACCCGCAAATGTTTTTGAAGAAGGTACATCCTGGTATGCCAGGGGGAAGCTCATAGGCAATTTCCCTGATGGGTTAACCTTGCCCTTTAAGATATCGACCAGTGCACTGGCTCCTTTCTGACCGGTTTGCCAGGACAACACTATGGCATCTGCTGATTTACCCCAGTCGGCTGTTGAAATTACCCCGCCGATATTAAGCACAACGATTACTTTTTTACCTGCTGCATGATAGGCCTCGCAAACATCTTTTATTAAATTCACCTCAGTCTCTGACAAATCAAAATCTTTTGCATCTCTGTCCCTGCCTTCGCCTGCATTCCGGCCTATGGTAATTACTGCAACATCAGAACTCTTTACCTGCGCTGCAATCTGATCTTTGGAAAGGGGCAGTTCTGAATGAAAATCAACGGCATTCAATTTATCCCCTTTGGTATTGGACATCACTTCCTTTACAAAGTCCGTATAGATATCTTCCAGGGGTTTTACCACTTTATAGCCTGCATTGACAAATTCATCCTTGATGGATGCTGCAGATTCATAATTCACTCTGCCGCTGCCGGTCCCTCCTACGATAAACCTGTAAGATGTTTTGCCGAAAAGGGCTACATTCTTTACCTTTTTAAAAGGAAGGCTATTGTTGCCGTTCTTTAACAATACCATGCCCTCGCAGGCAGCTTCCCGGGCAGCTTCCAGATGGGCTTTCAAATCCGGGTGATTGGTAAATGCATAACCTTTAAATCGGGGAGTTTTCATAATAAAGTCCAGGATCCTCTCCAGGTTACGGTCCAAAACTTTTTCATCTATCGTTTTATTTTTTAATGCTTCCAACAATTCGGCACGCTGGTGGTTCCCCGGCTGGATCAAATCGTTTCCTGCCTTCATCTGGGCTACTGCATCGGCGCCTCCGCCCCAGTCGGTCATGACCATTCCCTTGAAACCCCATTCATTGCGAAGAATGGTCGTGATCAGGTCATGATTTTCGGAAGTATAAAAACCATTTAATTTATTGTAAGACGACATGATCGTCCAGGGCTGGGATTCTTTGACTGCTATTTCAAATCCCCTCAGGTAGATCTCCCTTAATGCGCGCTGGCTGACGATTTCGTTGACTTTCGTCCGGTTGGTCTCCTGGTTGTTGGCTACAAAATGTTTTACGGATGTTCCCACCCCGTTGGATTGTAAACCACGGACCATGGCTGCTCCCATTTTTCCGGACAGCAAAGGATCTTCCGAATAATATTCAAAATTACGTCCACATAGTGGATTGCGGTGGATATTCATGGCCGGAGCCAGTAATACATCACTGCCATATTCGAGCACCTCATTCCCCATGGCTTTCCCGATATTCTCAACTACCTGAGGATTCCAGGTGGTGGCAAGCGCTGTGGCTGTTGGAAATGCAGTGCAGTAATATGTCTGGGTTGCATCCTTACGGGTAGGATTGATCCGCAACCCGGCGGGCCCGTCACACAATACAGCAGAGGTAATGCCTAAACGGGGAATGCCCCATGTACGTCCGGCTGCTCCGTTTACCACCACATTCTTCTCCCCTTCCGGCTCTGAATTGATTGCACCACCTACTCCTATCAGTAGGTCCACCTTCTCTTCTGGCGTCATCGCCGCAATAACATCTTTGATTTTATCCTTTCCCAGTTGCGGGGCTTTACCCCCTGACTGGCCAAACAGTTGCATGGTAAATAACGATACAACTATAAAAAAACTGATTCTTTTCATTTTGGAATGTTAAAA
>JAUZOH010000548.1 GCA_030706565.1 Bacteroidota bacterium
GAATGAAGCCGACGCCAGGAGGCGGAATGAGTTGACGCAGTCACAGTCTTTTTTGTAAACTTTTTGTGACGACAAAAAGTTTGAATAAAGTTTTAACGCAAAGAAAACCACGGAGGCACTAAATGAGACTATGAAATTTTAAAATATTTCTTAGTGAACTCTCCGTGACTTAGTGGTTATAAAAACGCTGAAACGGCTAGATCCTCAAATCAAACTTTCTCCAACCTATAACCAGTATCCCGTTATAACCTCTTTTTACTACTTGCGAAACTTCAATTATAAAGATTTCAGAAAAATTCATTATGATTATATTTTTCATTGCCGTCAGCTTTAGCTGACGGAGGGAATAATTGAGCATAGATATTTATTGGGCTTTAGCCCAAATTTGTTTTCAAATATTTGAATTACTATCGAAAGATTTGGCTAAAGCCGGGGAAGATACCTCTTTCTTCCGTTGGCTGAAGCCAACGGCAATGAAAAATACCCTAAAATCAATTGCTCTAAAGTCCGATTATGGTTTAATAAAATTGATCGGATCAAATCTAAATTTTTATCATGCAATAAATTTTACCTGTAAAGGTAATTGTCAAAAAAATTGATCTATAATAGTTTTATTAATTGGTATTGATTTTTTCTTGCCTTCAATTTTCTAAGTCAATTAAGGCCATGTGCAAAATTTTAATTTCATAGAATTTCCTATTGCCGTCAGCTTTAGCTGACGGAGAGGATAAGCCTGAATTTATTGGGCTTTAGCCCAAATATTGGATTTTTCAAATTATGCCAGAATATTTGACAAAAGCCAACGGCAATAAGATTAATGTTTTTATTACCCTTTCCTATCATTTTGACAGGAAAACTTCCCCATTCAAACTGATTTTCAAATCATAAAACATTAAAACTGGAAATAGATAAATGGTTGTAAAGCACTTGATTTGGACTGATAAAGGATGAATACGGTCAGAACGGCAACCGCAACTTTAGCAACTACGGGAGTCTGGATAAACCAGCCGCGGTATGTTTCCCTGAATGATGCCGGCAACCAGTGAATCAGATAAGCAAAGCCAATGATCAGGAATACTGTTTTATACCCTGTAATTATTTGAGGTATTTGAACAAAATCAAAATGATGTAAGATTTGTGCCATCATGCTTAATACTGAATTTATATCTTCAGCCCTGAAAAACATCCAGGCAAAGGCCACAAAGTGGAAGGTGAGAACGATTGAGATCAGCCTGTAAAAACGGTTACTTTTATTCCTTAAAGGATTAATGTCGTCCCACAATCGGTTAACAACTAAACCTAATCCATGTAAAGTTCCCCAAATAACAAACCGGATATTTGCCCCGTGCCATAATCCGCCTAAAAGCATGGTCAGAAAAAGATTAAGATAGGTCCTGAATTTCCCCTTGCGGTTGCCGCCCAGTGAAATGTACAGGTAATCCCTAAGCCAGGTAGAAAGCGATATGTGCCATCTTCTCCAGAAATCCCTTATACTGGTTGCTTTATAGGGAGAGTTGAAATTAACAGGCAGCCTGAAGCCCAGCAGCAGGGCAACGCCGGTTGCAATGTCGGTGTAGCCCGAAAAATCACAGTAAATCTGCAAAGTATAAGCATAAACAGCCATCAGGTTTTCAAAACCGGAATAGGACAGGGGACTGTCAAAAATCCTGTCCACCAAATTGATGGAAATGAAATCGGCGACTATTATTTTTTTGATTAAACCATTCAATATCAAAAAAATAGCATAACCCATTTCTGCCCTGGACAAATTATACTTATGGTTGATCTGGGGAATAAATGCTGCAGCCCTGACAATAGGGCCCGAAATCAATTGGGGAAAGAATGACACGAATAAGGCATAGTCCAAAATATTTTTAACGGGTTTCAGTTTATTCCTGTAAATATCAAGGGTATAACTTAACGATTGGAAAGTGAAAAATGAAATTCCAACCGGCAGGATAATTGTCGAAATATCAAAATGACTGCCGGTCAGCTCATTGCTCCACTTTGAAAAGATGTTGACTACCTCCAGATGGGTTTGAAAAAGCCGGTTTATTGAATCTATGAAAAAGTAAGAATACTTAA
>JAUZOH010000549.1 GCA_030706565.1 Bacteroidota bacterium
ATAAAACTTCATGTTTGCTATTTTACCTTTGTGTTTTATCCGCAAACATGAGCATTTTAATTTATAATGTCGAAAGGATCCGCACATGGCGGATTCTCCTATAGGAAACTCTATTCCTTATCATCCATATCTTTGTCCCGTTAGGGACAATATACCGGTAATAAAAAGGAATAACCCAATAGTCTTTAAGTGCCGTCAGGTACGATATAATCACGTTCAATCAGCTTAAATACATATCGGTCTTCATAATCACGTTCAAACCTTTTATCTATTTCATCCCTGACGGGACTTTTATCTGATGCCTATTTGTTTTTCTACCAATATTTAGTCCCTAACGGGACTATAAACACCTTCAGCCTATTTTATACGAAAATAATTAATTTTTTGCTGTCGTATGAGATACCCATGTATTATTACCCACGGTGATCCGTCAGTTTACGGATCATTGGCGTTTTATGTTTTATTCGCGAACCTGTTCATTTCATACGTAATAATTAATTTTTCACCACCGGAAAGGCAACAACTCTGATCTTGCTACATCCATAGGGCAACAAGGTGATTTTTTCAACAGAATCAGCAACTTTCCCCTGATATATACCCTCACGGGAGGTAACAGGCTGATAGGCCACCCCATTTACCAGTATCCATCCGGGTATTTTTCTTGCTGCCACCTGGATTTCAACGGGTGCATTAGCCTGGTTCCAATAAAAATCACCCTTCAATGGTTTTTCAACGACTACAGAATTTTTAACCGGATCGTCAACAACAGAACGGACAAGCCCATAATTCCAGGGGGTAGTGGGATAGATTTCATAAAAATCACCTTCTTCCTTTATATTTTTCTTCTCCCATCTTTCTCCAATTTTAAGAGCATACACCAGAGGGCCCCGTTCCACAGTCCTTGAGTTTCGGCCCCAATTGCTGGTTGTAACCTGCATGGAAAAATTAACAGAAAGTTTGTCATTATTATTCCATTCGCGGGCAATACGGATTACCTGGTTTCCTTTATCGGAGCGAAGCTTTACGCCGTTAAGGGTAAATGTGGCTTCCGAACACCATTTGGGAATGCGGAACTCCAAAGGAAATGATGATTTTTTCCTCAAAGAAAGGGTAAAATCGATATTCCCCCGGAATGGATATGCAGTCTCTTCATTGATAGTCACTTCGGATCCATCTGCCACTTTTGCCGTAACTTTGCAAGGTCCATAAACCAATGCGGCCAATCCATTATCAGGAGTAGCAAACCAAAGGTGGGTTGTGTATTTGGTCCAGCCCTGATGCATATTGGCCAGACAACAGGTATAACCCGACTGGGCACCAAACACATTGGTCATTTCCCGGCCAAAAGGCAGGGAGAAATCAAAAACCCCGCGGCTTACCTGTACCTGATTGGCTATCTGGAAATATTGTTTCATGTTATAATCATCCGTTGTTTGAGTTGGCAATGCATTAAAAGCCATGCGCTCCAATGCATCCATATACATATTGTCGCCGGTTATACCTATAGCATTTTCCAGGGAAAACATGGTTTCCACAATGGCACAAAGTTCAGTTCCCTGGGTTGGAGCATTCCCGTGCAGATCTTCATCGGCAGAAAAAATTCCCATGGGTAGCCCATGCAAATTCATCAAATCTGAAAATCCGGTCTTAAATGCAGCCAGATACTTGGGATCGTTTTGAGATTGATAATAAATGACGGGGGTTTTAAGCCCCATGGCAACATTAACGCCATGACGGTGCATCCAGTCAACATTGTTTTGCTGGGCAGCAGCATTGATTACCCAATCCCGGCTTGAAAACCAATCGGTCCAGGCAAAGGTCTGTTTGTAAAGAAGATCAGCAAGGTCGAGCAGAAACTTATCCTTGGTAAGATTATACAGCCAATAAACGACCATGATATTATCCTCACCACGGGATTGTGCCCATTCAGTCCAATGTTTCAAAGGGCAAGCATTAAGGTTTTGAAATTGATAACGGAAATACCTGGTCATGAATGGAATAACCCGTTGATCCTTTGTGGCCGAATAATATTGACAAAGTACTTTTAACATGACCATTTTGGGCCACCAGTCTTC
>JAUZOH010000550.1 GCA_030706565.1 Bacteroidota bacterium
ATTGATCTCCCAAAACCGTTAGGTTTCATTTCGGGGTTTTACTGTTGACCTGATTTTGCCATTTGGCTTCCTTAGTGTACAGGACACTCCAAACCACCCTTTCCGCCAGCTGGCGGACAATACTACAGGCACGACCCTGCGCATAAGGATTTTCACACTCTGGAAAAATTCAAACACTGATCGCTTGCTTTGTAAAGTTTATTTGTATTTTTAATCTTTTTCAAGAACTTACAATAAGTTACCTGCCATTTTGAGTAAAAAATTCCGTTAGACGATTAAGCCAGCTTGTGATCATAAAGGAACTTTCGAGCAGATAAAAAATTTGTAACTATTAAGTGATTAAAAACAAAAAATATGGAAACTTTTCGTAGTGATATTTCAAACATCGAATTTCCAATTGCGGAAAAAATTTCAGCCAGAACAATCAGACACTCTATTTTAGATTTAATTCAAAAAGACAACCCACAATTCTCACATGATAGTTGTCTTTCTCGGAGCGAACTTAACAGCTATAGAGAAAGGTCCATCTCGGAATATTTGATTAATGAAATTGGAGAGCTGACAGAACTTGAAAAAACCGTAATATCTTCAGTGACTAAAAATAATACTTTAACAGATAAAATATATGTAGATGAGAAACAAATATTGACTACTGGACAAAGAATCGCTGACAAAGTTGCTTCATTTGGTGGCAGTTGGACATTTATTATTTCATTTGGAATATTTATTTTCATTTGGATTTCTATTAATATGTTTTGGCTTATAAATAAAGGATTTGACCCTTATCCTTTTATACTATTAAACCTGATTTTATCATGCTTAGCTGCATTACAAGCACCGGTAATAATGATGAGTCAAAATCGACAGGAAGAAAAAGATAGGGATAGATCTAAGAAAGACTACATGATAAATCTCAAATCAGAAATAGAGATAAGGACATTACATGAAAAAATTGATCATTTTATAATGGATCAACAGCAAGAACTTTTGGAGTTAGAAAAAGTTCAAATTAAAATGATGAACGACATATTAAAACAAGTAGAAAATAAAAACGGCAAGTAAAGGGGCAGGCAGCCGGCAGGTTATCTGTCTTCCTATCGGGGAGCCGATCACACCATCCGCCAACTGGCGGACAATGCCACAGGCACGACCCTGAGCATAAGTTTTTTCACCCTGGAAAAATTCACCTACTGATCACTTGCTTAAGAAAAGCTTATTTGTAATTTTAATCTTTTTCATATACTTACGATAAGTTAGCGGTAAAATTGGAAAATTTGCGAATGATTCATATTTGATGTAATTTTGCATCAAAATATAAATATATGGTAAGGCAAAGTATATCGTTTACAAAACCAAATGATGAGTGGCTAAAAGCTCAATTGGATAACCAGGAATATTCAAGCAAAAGTGAACTTATCAATGATTTGATTAGACAGGCCAGGAAACAGCAAGTTCAAATTGACTGGATTAAAGCGAAATTGGATAAATCTGAAAGAAGTGGATTTACTGACAATACTAAAGAACAAATTCTGAAACAATCAAAGTCTTTGCTTAATGGCTAAATATAGATTAAGTAATGAAGCTAAAGAAGATTTGATACGAATTCATCATTATGGAGTTGAAAAGTCCGGAATTTCGCAAGCCGACAAATATTTTGAATTGTTTTTTGAATATTTTGATCTGATTGCCCAAATACCATTTTCATTTGAATCAGTAGATTATATAAAAAAAGGATATAGACGTTGTGTTTGCGGTTCTGATAGTATTTATTTTAGATTAAACAATGATATAGTTGAAATAATGGCAATTATCGGAAGACAGGATGTTAATAATATCATTTGATTTTCTGAGTAAAACCTCCCCTTCTTCACAAATTTATACGTTTTAATTGCATTTTCAGTTCGCATACGGCTCTTTTAATAAGCATGATCCTGGCCGACTTCCGGAAGTATAAGGTTTCCTTTTCCCGCTCCGTTTCTTTCTCCCCACAGCTAATAGGTCAAATTTAGTACTTCAACCTGAACAATAGGTACTTGCGCTCTTTA
>JAUZOH010000551.1 GCA_030706565.1 Bacteroidota bacterium
AGAAATATTCCTCTGTGTCTTCTCTGTGTACCTCTGTGTTATTGTATCGATTTATTACACAGAGAACCACAGAGTTTTAACACAGAGTGCCACAGAGAAATCTGTTATAACCCCTTTATACTACTTGCGAAACTTAAATAATCTGTTTAATTAGTTTTGTGTCATTTTAGCTATCTCATTCCAATAAAAGAAAGCTCCGATATTGGATTTTCTACAATAATTTTTTTAATGTTTCGGCATCAGGTAAAATGTCCCGATATTGTTCAGGTAGTTGAGTAGTCAACTGATAAGTAGCTACTCCCATAGGTTTACTTGTGTCGCGAAAAGCAAACTCGACAATTTTTTTGCTTTGCGATTTACAAAGAATAATTCCTATTGAAGAATTCTCATGCGGTAGTTTAATGTATTCGTCGAGTACAGAGAGATAAAAATTTAATTTGCCCGCGTACTCAGGTTTGAATTCGCCCCGTTTGAGTTCAATGGCTACTAAGCATTGAATTCTGCGATTAAAGAACAGTAGGTCTATAAAAAATTCTTTCTCATCAACCTCCAGCCGATATTGATTGCCTAGAAACGAAAAATCGCTTCCCAATGCCATAATAAATTTCTTGATATGAAGGACTATTTCATTTTCAAGCAGTCGTTCGTCCAATTCGTCGGGGTCTTCAATATTGATAAAGTCGAGCAAATATTCATCTTTGAACGACTGAAGTGCCTGTTTTTGTAAATTTGGATTTTGAATGGTCTTTCCAAAATTATTTGGCATAGAGCCTTGTTTTTGAAAGAGCGATATTTTAAGATTGTATTTTAATTTTTCTACACTCCAAAATTCCTTCGCACAACTATTCACATAAAACAGTCTTTCTTCAACCGTTTTTGTCTTAATCAATATTTCATAATGGTGGGTAAAGCCAATTGATAAAAAGTGGTCAAAATTCAGATTGGCTAAATCGTCCGTTACTGACGGACGATTTGATAACAATAAATCCGTTTGAATTTCGTCCGTTATCAGCGGACGAATTGCATTATTTAGATTATCAGTGGTTTGAATATATTTTTCCCATTCTTCATAGAACTGCCTCATCCGTTTGATATTCACTGGCGAAAACCCTCGCAGTCCGGGTAGTTCCTGCTGTAATTTCACAGATATGGTTTCGATTGCGTTTGTTCCCCAAAAGCGGTTACGGCTATTTTAAGAAATAAATTTTCCAATGCCGAAATAGAGCGAAAGCAACTCACGATTTACCAATGTTGCTGCCCGATACCGGCTTTGCAGTATGGCACTTTTTATAGCCTGAATAGCTTGATAGTAATCTATTGAGCTTTGTTGTTCCATAATTAACTGAGTTTTACAACTGATTTATTTTGAGCAACTCCTCAACTTCTTCTTTTCTTCCCCTACGGGTGGCGTATCGTAAGAGCTTGTTTTTATTTACATTGTGTCTTTCAAAAATCGTTGTGTAAATATAATTTATCTCCGAACCCTGTAAAAATGAAAACTCTACATCCCCAACAATATCAACCAGAATCTTTTCAATTGTAGGAGTGTTTATGCCTTCCACCAATTGTAATGGCGATTCAGATATTAAAGGACGTATGATAATGGCATCGCTGGTATTTATATATCGTTCAAAGTCGGTGAGCGAAGGCAGCAAAAAAACCCGTTTATTGCTACCAGTGTTCAGAAAATTAAAAACGGATTCTGCTACCTCGCGTTCTACATCAACAAATAAAAGATTGAAGTTGGGAATGTGGTGCATGTAAGACTGAAGGATTGAAGCCGACCATACACAATAATCAACAAAAGGAAACTGAGCTTTTATTTGCTGATTAATCCGTCTCATCTCATCGGAACATACTATCGAAAAATCCTTTCTTGCATCATTAGGTAATTTATAAACACCTCTCTCAATGCGTACTAATTTCCCCGATTTTAAAAGGCGGTTCAGTTGTTCTGAAAAAGTACCGGGTGAGCCAATTTGATCTTCACTCTTCAAATTGGCTATTAATTCTTTACGTGTGAACACCTTATGTGTAAATGCAA
>JAUZOH010000552.1 GCA_030706565.1 Bacteroidota bacterium
CCGGTAATCATCAGACAAGGTATAGGAATTATTGAATAAATGATTGTTTAATCCGTTACCAGTAGTTTTATCTTTTTTTATAATACTCAGCCAACAGAATTTTTGCTGCCGTAAATGAACTGATCTTTTCATCCAGCACATCTTTTTCAAATTGAGAAAGTTTATGTGCCAGATGGGGCTGGTTATAAAAATTCTCTTTCAGGCTTTCTTCAATGGTCTGATACATCCAGTATTTTGATTGTATCTTTCTTCTGTTTTCAAAATAATTATTCTTCTTTGTAAAAGCATGGTACTCTTCAATAGTATGCCATATTTCCTCTATACCCGTATCGGTTTTGGCGGAACAGGTAAGTACTTTTGATGTCCATCCCGATTCATTGGGAGGGAACAAATGAATGGCATTCTGATATTCAACCCTGGCCAATTCTGCTTTCTGGATATTGGATTTATCGGCTTTAGTAATGGCTATGGCATCGGCCATCTCCATGATGCCTCGTTTTATGCCCTGAAGTTCGTCACCGGCACCGGCAAGCATCAGCAAGAGGAAAAAATCGACCATGGAATGGACAGCGGTTTCCGACTGCCCAACACCGACTGTTTCCACAAATATCGTATCAAAACCTGCAGCCTCGCAAAGAATGATGGTCTCACGGGTTTTCCTGGCCACTCCGCCTAAGGAACCGGCAGAAGGGGAAGGACGGATATAGGCATTCGGCTCCGTCGATAATCTCTCCATCCTGGTCTTATCCCCTAAAATACTTCCCTTGGATAACTCACTACTCGGGTCAATGGCCAAAACCGCAAGTTTCCTGTTTTTCCGGATCAGATCCATTCCCAATGCTTCGATAAATGTACTTTTACCTACACCCGGGACCCCGGTGATCCCTATCCTGATAGATTTTGAAGCATAAGGCAGGCAACGTTCTATCAATTTTTCAGCGATCTCCTTATGAGCCGGGAGGGAACTTTCAATCAATGTTATGCTTTGACTTAGAATTGTGCGGTTTCCACTCAGAATTCCTTCTACATATTCGTCAATAGAGATTTTTTGCTTCCTTTTCTTTTTAAAAAAACGTTTTATGGCATCTTCACTTACAATGGGAGGTTGCTTTATCCCCCGGTTAACCTTTAATGCACTTTTATTTTGGGAAGTATCATCCATCTTATAAGATTTGATTTTGGACCAAAAATACTCATTTTATTAGTTCTGAAAAAACTGCCCCCTCCTCTTACTTTTCAACATTCCCTTTCAGATAAAGGGTGATATTGGGTTTCTTAGGATCATTTGTAATGACGTTAATGGTTTTTAATTGCCGCCCTTCCTTCCCATAAGGATCAAATTGAATTTTCAACATGCCTGATTGCCCAGGGTGAATATCCGCTTCATCGAAGTTTACTGTTGTACAACCGCAACTTGTCTTTACTTTATGAATGGTCAAATTGCTTTTCCCCTTATTGGTCAGGACAAAATCATGCTGTATCTTCTGATTTCTTTTAATAGTCCCAAAATCGTAAGTGGTTTCTGCAAATTCAAGATTAGGGGCATCCGCTATTTGCCTGGGGCTAAGCTTTGAAAAATCTTCTTCAATTGAAGCACTTACATAAAAATAGTAGTTATCAGATGAATGATGATTAATGGTGAAATTTATTTTGTCGGATACAAACCCGAAATCATTTTTTAAGGAAGCTTTATATTTTATTTTAATGACACTTTTTGCCCTGGGTTTAATTTTCAGCGGTTTAACAGATGCTTCCAGATAAGGGGGCAGGGCAGCAAAAGAAATCAGCAACATACTGTCGGAAGTATTAATCACATCAACTGAAGAGTTGACAATCTGCGAATTTTTTATATTGCCCAATGCAAGGTGGCTGGTTTTAGCCCTTAACGGCCCCATCGAAACAGGATAAAAATCTTCTACAGATTTAGGCTTTTCGATCACCTCTCCCGAAATTTTAAGCTCAACCGATGAAGAATATTCCGAATTTGAAAAGACTCTGATCGTTTTGCTGAAAACACCGGGCCTGTCCAGG
>JAUZOH010000553.1 GCA_030706565.1 Bacteroidota bacterium
AAAAGAGTGTGCAGGGAAGGAAAAGGACAATTTATTCTTTTCAACCTTTAGCTCTTTAGTTACCGGCAGATATTGCCCCTTTTTATCAAATGTAAAAGAATCATATAATGAAGTGCAGTCGATGATTTCAGCTTCGGCTTTCCCTGAAATTTTACCTGAAGCATTTAGTATATCCGCTGTAATTGCTTTGTCCTTATGCCTGTTGACCACATTTACATATAAAGCGTTTTTTTCTTTCGAATAAACCGAAGTAACATCGAGATAAGGAATTCCCTTATACTTCTCGGTATTGAAGGTATCGCATTCCACATAAGTATCAACAGAGTTTCCAAGACAATTATTAGAAAATGATTTAAAAATATAAAACAACGGACTTTTGTAAGTTCCCTTCTCCTTATCATTATTTAAAAGCGAGGTAAGCATCGTAAAATTGGCCATCCTGACAACATCGGCATGACGAATAAAGGTATTCAGACATTGAGCTATGGGAAGTACAGATAAAAAATTTCTGGACATAATTCCCCACTCGTCAACAGAGATATAGATGGGGTTCGTAAATCCGTTCATGACTTTTACCTCATCAATTTCATCAGCGGTCACCCTGACTTTTTCTTCAAAATCCATTGCGCTTTGGCCCATGTAGGTATAATAATCCGGAGAATTTTCCCAGTACCGGTGAATAGAAATATAATTAATCATATCACCAAGACCGGAAAGAATTTTCCTGTTCCAGTCAACCCACTGGCCTGTTTTTTCAATATAGGATGATCCTGAAGCCACCAGCTGTATCGTTTTATCAACTGATTTCATAGCCTTTGCAGCTTCCCTGCCTATCCTGACATATTCTTCAGCAATCTTATGACCGAGTTCCCAGGGAGCGCCATCAACTTCGTTGCCCAGATCCCAAATTTTAACGTTATAAGGCTGTTCGTGTCCGTTCTTGGCCCTTAAATCTGAAAAATATGTCCCTTTCTTATAGTTGCAATATTCCAGCCAGTTGCAGGCATCTGCTATTGATCCAAGGCCGAGATTTACGCAGACAATATTCTCACTTCCTATGGCTTTGTTCAATGCCAGCCATTCATCGGTACCCACATGGTTATTATCAATTCCTCCCCATGCAAGATTAATACGGGCAGGGCGCTTATCCTGAGGCCCTATACCATCCTGCCAATTATATCCCATTACAAAATTACCTCCGGGCCAGCGCATGTTGGTGATTTTAAGTTCCCTCATCGCTTCGATATAATCTTTTCTAAAACCGTTGGCATCGGCAAGTGGCGATGAAGGATCGTACAAATTGCCGTAAAGAGTATTAAAGCTGACGGTGTCGGACAACCCCATTCTTTTCCCGGTAAATTGAATGGGCTCCATAAACACCCCGTAAATTTTCGGATCAATCTCTCCTATTTTTCTGTCAACGTCAATTTTAATTTTGGCATTTTGGGCAAACAAAGAAAGGGGTAAAGTCAGTAAAACAAATACAACTAATTTATTCATAATTGATTGATTTTTATATTTATAGCACCAACAACAAACTACCAATATTTTAAGTCTATAAGATTACTTTTAACAATATTTATAACTTATTGATATTCAATTACTTACACGCTTCTTACAATGATTGATTTCTACTCAAAAATTATCCAGTCTGCTTCCACAGGATTACTGTCGGCTAATGATACCACCAGATTTTCAACACCTGTTTTTAATCCCCGGACAGATGCTTTGGAGGTAGTCCAGCTATTCCCTTGAGGAATCCTGATATTGGCAATAATGGGACCTTTAGGATTATTCAACCTGATCTGTAGAACGCTTCCTGTTTTTGAAAAAGCCCTGACCTTAACCGTCTTAAAGCTTTTTTTAGTAAAATTTACCCGGTTATATTGCACCCAGGCATTTTTGGAATTAAAAACCACCTTCCATCCTCCGAAATGATTATACGTATCAAGAAAAGCTATGGATGCTCCCTGAGAGCTGATGCGGCTATACCTGTCGATCTGAATTTTCCCTGAAGCGTCGGTCAA
>JAUZOH010000554.1 GCA_030706565.1 Bacteroidota bacterium
GCAGTAATTACTCCACCGGACGCTTTTAGCCAGGTCATCGTAGCATTGCCCTTAATCATGCTTTATGAAGTAGGAATTATGATTTCTAAAAAAATTACGAAAAAAAGAGAAGCTGAAAGTCTCTAACCGGACTTATTAAATATTTACACCTATAAATTTTTTTATAAAGAAACCTATTCCAAAACTTAGCAGGGCTACGCCCAGACTGATTGCAGCCATTTCCAGAAAACGTTTCTTAAAGGAAAAATCTTTGGCAATAGAAATGTAATAATTAAAAATCAAGATAATAATCAGTGCAATGATCATAGTAACAACAAGGCACATCAAATAATTATCAATCAGAAAATAAGGGATAACCAATAATATAACGGTAATGATATAAGCTATTCCCGTGTAAACTGAAGAGGTTACAGCATGTTCTTCTTTCCCTTCAGCCTTAGTGGACAAATATTCTGAAGATGCCATAGACAGGGCAGCAGCCACACCGGTGATTAACCCGGCCAAACCAATCAGTCTGGAATTCTGCAGGGCGAAACTCAAACCGGCCAAGGTACCTGTCAGTTCGACAAGGGCATCATTCAAACCAAGTACAATGGAACCTACATAATTTAATTTCTTTTCCTCAATTAAAGCAATCAGCTCATTTTCATGTATTTCTTCATCTTCAATAATTTTTTGAACAGCAGGAATATACCCGGAAATTTGTTTATACCTGAGTTGAGCATTGGATTCGCCCTTTTCCATCAGTTTTATCCCGAACGTCAATCCCAATATCCTTGCTGTCCAATAATAAAACCAGATTTTTATTTTATTGGCTTTCATCTGTCGTTGGGTATACCCTTCCCAAAGATGGCCATGTCCCAGTTCTTCATGGGCAATTTTTAGCAAAAGATCCCTATTTGCTTTTTCCCTGGTTACCTTTGCCAAACGGGAATAAATTTCATATTCTGTCAGTTCGTTTTTTTGAAAAACGAGCAGTTGACTTTTTAAATTTTCACTTATTTCCTGAGGCATATTTATAAATTTATTACCACTTAATAAGATTAACCACCGTAACAAGAACAAGGGCTGCAGATGATATTGCAGAGGCCAGGCCCACAGCCTCCTGAGGAGACATTTTTTCCCTTTCAGCTTTCTTTGGAACAATAATCTCTGCCCCCGGTTCTATTTTGGGATACTTTTTAAAGAATACAAAATTCTTTGTACGATTAACAGATCCGTTGGCGTAAATCACATAAGATTTTGAACCTTTTGCATTTTCCATAAAACCTCCGGCATTGGAAATGTAATGGCGGAAACTGCGATTCTTATAATGAACAGCTGCAGGATGTAAAACAGCACCATTTACCTGAACTGTTTGCAATTCTTTAGGAATCACAAGCACATCCCCCTCCTGTATAATCAGATCATCGAAAGTATGCGGCTTACGAAGAACTTTTTTCAGATCAATGCCAACAGTCTGTTCTGTTTCAACAGGAATTTCAATTTTAGTGCTATCTGAAACCTGCTGCTTCAACTGTTCAATCATTCTCTTTTTCTCCTGTGGATCAGTATATATCTGTCTTACCAAATGAGCTCCCGGGAGATAAGCCTCCGGAGTCAGCCCTCCGCCACGATTGACCAAATCAGAAACAGTTTCAGATTTACTCTTTATACTATAACTGCCCGGATATTTTACCTCTCCTTCAATCCTGACCATTTTTTGAACCATATACCCCGGGGATGTACGTACAAAGACCCTGTCAAAAGGTTTGAGGATAAACTTATTGGCTGAATCGGAAAGGCTTAAATTTTCACTGACACCGAACGTATAAATTTCTGCAGTCTGATCGGTTATGCTATCCTTAACATCCTTAAGCCTTCTGGCAATTTCTATATGTGAAATTGAAGCGGATTCCAGAAAGCCACCGGCCATAACGATTAAATCGTGAAGCGTCGAATTTTCAAGAAAGGGATAGGTTCCCGGCTTTTTTATTTCGCCCTCAATCTGCAAAGAATAGGTTTCTTTTAAATCGTAA
>JAUZOH010000555.1 GCA_030706565.1 Bacteroidota bacterium
AAAAGGCATAGATGGTGAAGCAAAAACATTCATCATCATATGACGCTTGCTCCCATAGAGGCAATAAGAAACATTATGATGCTTCTGCCAGTGTGATCTCATCTTATTCTGAAAAGCAAGTGGATCTTCAAATCCGGAGAAGTTCTGAAACTCGTCAATGCAGACAACAAATTGTAGTTTGCTTCCAGCAGCTATCTTTTCAGGGAGATCAATTATCTCATCAGGATGCTTTTTTACCTCCTGCCAGTCAAATCCAATGTTAAAATCCGTTCCCGGAACTGGACTGAATGTAATTTTAGGTACAATCCGGCCCATGAATTTTTTTGCATTCTCTAGTATAACCCCGGCTTTTGTTGATGAGGCTTTAAGTACTTTAGTCGCATAATGTTGATAAAACTGTTCTTCTGTTCTGACATTATTAAGATCAATAAAACAAAATCGAATATCCTTTCTTTTCCCGGTGACCACACCGGCAGCTTTTATCACAAGTGAAGATTTTCCCCACCTGCGGGGAGATATGATGATGGTATTTACTGAAGAAATGAAGTTAAATACCAGCTTTTCAACTTCAACTTCCCTATCAGTAAAATCCTCATCTGCAGCTATTTTTCCAAAAGTAAAAGGTGTTTTCATATATAAATTATTCATTTGAAAAGTTGCATGGAGCACCCATATATTTTATAGTCATCATTGTTTTGTGTTTCCAAAATCACGAATGTTCCGTTATGATCTTTTTTATAAAGATAAGAAAAATTACTTAACCATTTAGTAAGTTACTAAATGGTAACTTACTAAATGGTTAGTTACGGCACTTGGATTTTTCCAACCAGAAAGCATCTGAACCCTTAACCATTGAGAGAAACCGCAGTTCTAATCAAATCTAAAATTTCAATACAGGGAAGCATAAACTGTTTTCATAAAAATCATTCATTTTTATCCCATCATGTTCTCAATATTATCCGATTTCGGCTACGTTCAGCCTCCTCACCCAATTCAACAACCTTTGTTTCTGCCGCCAGAGCGAAGTCGAAGGCGCATCGTTAAGGGAATCGCCTTAACGTTTCAAAGCTGCTTTAATTCCAAGGATGTTTACCGAAGGCAAAGAATTCCCCTTTTCTCCGCCCACTAATACCTTAAATCGTATGCAATCCGTGCCGATTTCATACCAGAGTTCAACAGGAGCCTCCACACCCAAACCTTTTGAATATTTTTCACCCTCTACCGTTATCGAATCGCCTCCAACAGCCCGGTTATTTACAGGTTTGCCTTGGAAATTACCATAATTCACCGGAACCATATCGGATAAATACACCGTATCCCCATTCCTGGTAATCAACCTGGCATCAGCCAATACTGCCCGGGTTTTCTTCCCTGAAGGATCATTTATAAGAATTCCCAATTTGCAGATTCTTCTTAAAGGAATATCAACGGACTGCTTCTGCTGTTTGTTATTGTTCAAAAACCTGCTTTTGTACAACGGGATAAGCACATCGTAATCAGCAGCTGTAACAGTACTGGCAATTCTTTCCGGTGCAAAAGCCCTTGCCTTGATAGATGCCTTCTTGATTATTCTGAAAGTACCCGTATATAAAGGAGATCGGAAGGTAGGTTCCGAACCGTCCAGAGTGAAATGTATTTCAGCCCCTTTGGTAGTACAGGTCATTGAAACAGGTTCCGTATATTTGAGGGCATAAGTCCTGGGACTTATCATTACTGCATCAGTATAAGGTGTTTCGCGCATCAATCCGGAGACATCATCATTTCGGCCGTCAATTGGCCTGAACCGGAAACAATAATTTATCACCGGAGGAACGTCACCGTGATTAAAAGTACCGGCAATTCTTTCTTTTTCAGTATGATAACCCAAAACAATTGAAAATCTGTCGTTAAGATCATTATTCCCGGTATGAGCAGGGTATTTAATGGCAAAAGCATCAAAAACAGGCTGGCCCAATATGGCAAATCCCAGACCTCCTTTATCCGTCAAGGTTAACCAACGTACATCACTCTTGATTCC
>JAUZOH010000556.1 GCA_030706565.1 Bacteroidota bacterium
AATAAAACAATTCAATATAAGTTTGGCATTTCTTACGTTTCCCTTCAAAATGCCCGTGAAAATCTGAAATCGGAAGATTCAGAATGGGACTTCAATAAGATCATGGCAAGTGCTATGTCAGCTTGGAACGGATACCTCGGAAGAATAGAGGTTGCAGGAGGTTCGGCTGAACATACCGCTCAATTTTATACACATCTGTATCATTCCCTGGCCCATCCTAATATTTGCAACGATGTTAATGGCGAGTATGTTGGGGCTGATAATAAAATCTATAAAGTTGCGAAAGGAAATTATTATACATCCTTTAGTAACTGGGATACTTACCGCACCCAGATTCAACTTATTAGCATGCTGGCCCCAAAGGAAACAGGAGAAATGGTAAATTCCATTATTAAGTTCGCCGAATTATCAGGTGGAGGATTTCCGCGCTGGGTACTGGCAAATACCGAAACCGGCATCATGCAGGGCGACCCTACTTCAATTCTTGTATCTAATGCGAGTGCATTTGGGGTGAATAATTTTGATAAAAAAGCCGCTTTGAAAGTAATGCGGCGTGGTGCTGAAATTCCAGATACCAAATCACAGGATATTTTAACGCGCCCCTTCCTCAATCAGTATCTTCAAAAGGGCTATATGAATGCGTCCATGATGCTGGAATACACTTCGGCCGATTTTGCCATAGCCCAGTTTGCTTTGCAGTCGTTTGACAACAAAGCTCTTTATAATACTTATCTTAAAAGGGCTCAACTCTGGAAGAATTTGTATAATCCGCAGACGAACTGGTTACAATCCAGAAACGAAGACGGTTCCTGGAAAAAATATGATGAAGACTGGCGGGAAGCCAGCTATAAAAATTATTTCTGGATGATCCCTTATAATCTGAAAGGATTAATAGGTCTGATTGGAGGTAAAAAAATTGCCGAAGACCGTTTGGACGATTTCTTTAAACGAATTGATGCCAGTTATGGCCAGGAATGGTTCGCTTCAGGTAATGAACCTGATTTTGAGGTTCCCTGGACGTATAATTGGACGGACGCTCCTTATAAAACTCAAACCATTGTTCGCCGCATTATTAAGGAGCAATATTCAAACCGCGATAACGGCCTTCCCGGTAACGACGATCTTGGAGCAATGGGGGCTTGGTATGTTTTTGCAAATATTGGGATGTTCCCGATGATTCCTGGCGTAGCTGGTTTTTCAATTAACAGCCCCTCGTTTCCTGTTGTAAAAATTCATCTTGGTTCTGGCAAAACTCTCCTGATTAGAGGAGGTGACGAAGATAAAGCGTATGTCAATGGGTTGAAAATGAATAAAAAAGAGTTTGATGGTACCTGGATTCCCTGGAGTAGTATAAGGAATGGGGGAGAACTCTTGTTTCAACTATCTGCCGGGCCAAATAAAAAATGGGGTACAGGCACAGAACCCCCATCATTCGAATGAAATTTCTTTTTCAATATAAAATCCTATAAATATGCGGTTAAATTCATTGGCATTATCATTGTTATTAATCTTTTCGCTGGTTGCTGGGAATCTTTCAGGGCAACAAATGCGGAATGATTTGCCGGATTGGGCTTTGGGTAATTTTACAAGACCTGGTGGCGTAAATCCTATTGTTTTTCCTGATGAACATTCGCGATTTATGGATCCAATGACTGGTAAGTTGCTGGACTGGGAGTCGAACGATACGTTTAATCCTGCTGCGGTAGCAAAAGATGGAAAAATATATATTCTCTACCGGGCTGAGGATAAATCCGGACAGGGAATAGGAGGTAGAACTTCGAGGATTGGTATTGCCGAAAGTGTTGATGGTTTAAAAGTCAAGCGCAGTAAAGAACCTGTATTATTTCCTGCAGATGATAATCAAAAGGAATTTGAGTGGACCGGTGGTTGCGAAGATCCGCGGGTTGCCGTAACCGAAGATGGAACCTATCTGATGCTCTATACCCAATGGAACCACAAAGTTCCTCGTTTGGCAGCAGCTACTTCAAGAGATTTGGTCCATTGGAA
>JAUZOH010000557.1 GCA_030706565.1 Bacteroidota bacterium
TGTCGATTTAAGATCTTTAATCATCAAACAAATTTTTAGATGTCGTCCCTTCTTTAAATAAGGGGTAGTGAGAAATTTTTACAATTGTTATTATTATTCCTTCTAAATATTTAAAAGTAATTCATTAATAATTGTCAACTTAAAATATTTATTCTGAAGTGCTTTTAAAGCAAACAATTTTATAAATCCCTTTTACTATTTAAATATTTTAAACCTGTAAAAGTATAAAAGTTAAATTATTCCCGGAAATTGAACTATTTTTTATTTCATGGCCAGGGTTTATTTCGCAATTTTATAACAGACAATTGTTTAAAGTGGTTTGAGTTGGTTTGAGTTAGTTCAAGAGGTTCAATGTGGTTTGAAATACATTTACCACTAAGGCACAAAGGGCACTAAGAATACAAATTTCTTTGTGAACCTTGTGTAATCATTGTGTCCATTGTGGTTTAAGATAGTTTGAAAAAGTTCAAGGGGTTCAAAGGGTTTAAAGTTTCGGATCAGGTAGAAAATACGGTGACTGAGCGGAGCTAAAGCTACTTTGGAATTTTGTTTCCTGTATTTCGCTTTTCCGTTACATTTATTAATTTAAATTTGTCTGTTTTTTTAAGGTTAGTCGTTCAAACAACTTATATTTCTGAAGAACTGTAGATAAGGCTACAGAATATTAAATTAAATTTATAATCCGGCATGAACAACAATTACGAAACTTCCAATAATTATATAGACATTTTATCCTGTCCTGTTTGCGGAGAAAGCATCCATGAACCTCAATATCAGATACCGTATATAAGCACAAAACTGCCGGAGCTGCTTTCCATCAAAAATCCGAGGAAAATCTTCATGCAGAAATGTCCGGTATGCTCCCATAATTTTGCTTCGCCCATTATTAATCCCGAATTGATCGATCAATATTATTCAGGGCATAATTCTGAAATCTATGATGTCAATTGTCCCGATCCCGTTGACAAATCAAAGAGGCAAAGGAACAAGCTGAGAAGCATCATAGAGAAACTTCATCCTGAAGGGAATGAGATCCTTGATATTGGCTGCGGAACCAGTTTTTTACTGAGTTATTTCGACGGATCCAAGTGGGAACGTTACGGAGTGGAGCCTTCGCAATATGCCTCCGGATTAGCAGAAAGAAAGGGGATAAAGATACTTGGCCGTTATGTGGATGATGCCATCCAAAGCGGGAAAAAATTTGATGTGGTGGTAATGACCGATGTGATTGAGCATCTGCCCGATCCCAAACCCCTGCTGGAGGATGTCTGCAAAATACTTAAGCCCCATGGATACCTGGCCATTGAAACGGGAAACATTCACAGCCTTAATGCCAGGATCGCCAAATCGCACTGGTCCTACTTTAGTACCCAGGAACATGTTTCCTTTTACAATCCTGCAAGCATCAAGTATCTGTTGAAGAAATATGGTTTTCACGATATTCAGATCCGGCACAAATCCGCATTCGGAAACCGGCTGGCCAACCTGTATAAATTTCTTAAAAATATTCTGATCATTATTGCCCATCATACAGTCCTTCAAAATAAAAAATATTATCTGGCTTTGACATTCGACCATTTTACTATAATCGCAAAAAAATAAACCGTTTTTATGCTTGGTTCAAAACATATAAATTAGGCTGTTAAATTTGTTTTCCATGAATTTTCAGAAACTAAAAAAAATATTTCTTGCAATGGGCGGGAACCGTTCAGTGGTTAACCAATGGATGTTTCCCCATTTTATAAGTGAACTTGACAGATACGGAGTGGCTTTCGAGGTTTTTAACATCGATGAGACCAGGGATGATAATCCCGAAGAAGCTTTATTAAAAATGATCGATCATTCGAAGGAAGAGATATCGCTTTTCATGACATTCCTGCCCGACCAACGGTTATCGGTTGATACCATCAAAGCGATAAAAAAGAAAGGCATACCCACCCTTTTGTTTTGCAACGACAATCTTTCAATCCCTTACGATCATCAAA
>JAUZOH010000558.1 GCA_030706565.1 Bacteroidota bacterium
AAAACGGTCAAATTGTTTTGTAACTGTCATTTATAAAAATATAAAAACTTTGTCGTCTAACCTTTTTTTTTATCCGTTATTTAGAACCCGTTTGTTTCAAATTTTCCTAACCAGTCAATTGGAACCTTCTCGAATACTTTTATACAATTGCGGCTAACGTTGGCGCTATGGTTAGTTGCCGATTTCGAAGCACTTCTTATCAAGTTAAACAGAACTTCAATAAGAGTAGAACCCTTGAAATAAGCACTGCAACGGCAATTAACTATAGCGCGTGTTAGCGGGCGTAAATTATTTATAATCAATATTTATCGGTATTGTATACATTTGTCTAATCGGCTTACCATATAAATATACTGGCTCCCAATTCGGCAATTGCTTTATAATTTCAATCACTTTCCGGTCAATTTCTTGATTGATTCCACGCATTATCCTAGGATTATTCACTTTCCCAGTTGAATCAATCTCAAATTGAACGAATAATCGAGTTTTTGTTTTAACCGAATCTATTTTGAAAGATTCTCCAATCAAACGAGATGAAATAAATTTGAACATTTCATTTATACCGCCAGGAAATTGAACATCTTTTCTCCAATTCTTTGTGTTATTAAGGCTATCAGTTAATTTTTTTGCTCGTTGCAAAAAGTCTGGCCCATATTTTACTTTTAATAAATCAATCATTACAGAATCATAACACTTGTAATAATCCAAGGAATCAGTAAAATACCAATTTATACTATAGTATTTTTTTAAAACATAAAAATATGTGTTCTCAACAGGTAAAATCTCTTCAGAATGAAAGGAAAAATCAGATTTTTTAAAATCATTTTTAGCGCATTCATTGGCTTTCATGCAATCAGTCTGTGCATTTGCATAACTGAAGTACAAAATCAAGATTAATATTGCAAGTGTCGTTGACTTCATTTTTTTATGCCCGCTAACATCTCTGCAACTGCAGAATTCCTGTTATATCAGCCTTATCTATATGGGTTGTTCTTTTGTAATGAATAGATTTATTGCATATAGAAAAATTTATCCTGCTTTTGCCTGCTTCCATTTAATTTATATCTCGTTGTTTAGTTTATCAAAAAATCCTCTCAAAATTATTTTCAGAATTAAAGGTATACTTTTTTATTCAAACAAAGTAATTTTAAAAAAATATTCAACAGGGCCAGCAAACTTTTAATCTGGTCTAATTTTCTTATATCGTACCTGACGACACCTAAAGACTATTGGGTTATTCGTTTTACTACCAATGTATTGAGGTAGAATTAAATTCATGAAGTTTTTTCGGAGAGTCCGTCAGCCGGCGGATCAACGCAAGTAAAATAATTTAAGTTTCGCAAGTAAAATTTAGGCTGCTTCAGATATATGTTTCCGGAGCAAGCTGACCACCATTCCGGCCATATTGACCCTCTTGGAGGATTTAGGATAATTTCATGTCAAAGGAATTGAAAGAACTTTTAAATCACATAAGTTCTAATACTCGGCGAAGCCGTTAAAAACAATTCCTTATTGACGAAAAACTGTTTGAGCGCATTCGCCTACTGGCGAAGAAGCGAGTTTTTTTCGTCAAGTCTTTTTTGCTTCCTTTTTGTGACGACAAAAAGGAAGAGATTAAAGTAGACACTAATAATTAGAAATAATAACTTAATTTAAATTTCGCATTTAAATATTTCCCTGAACGGAATAAAATTAAAGTCTGTGATTATTTTCCATTAATCAACCCCACACCCTTAAGAAAGGGATAAAACAGGCCGGTGATTCATTAAAAAGTTCCAGGACTTTCCTGAGCGAAACCTTTAAAACAAATCCTTTGTGGCTAAAAGTATTTTTTGCGTCTCTGTGCCTTAGTGTGAAACGCATTTCTCGCAAAGACGCAAAGTCGCCAAGTTTTAAGGCAAAGAACAGCACATTTCCGAGTACCTCATTTTAACTCATTGTTTTTCAATGTAATGATATTCTC
>JAUZOH010000559.1 GCA_030706565.1 Bacteroidota bacterium
TGTTTTAGCCCCTTGATAAATGAGGGACAATAAATCACTGACTTTAAATTTTATTCCGTTCAGGGAAATATTTAAATGCGAAATTTAAATTAAGTTATTATTTCTAATAATTAGTGTCTACTTTATTCTCTTCCTTTTTGTCGTCACAAAAAGGAAGCAAAAAAGACTTGACGAAAAAAACTCGCTTCTTCGCCAGTAGGCGAATACGCTCAGACAGTTTTTCGTCAATAAGGAATTGTTTTTAACGGCTTCGCCGAGTATTAGAACTTATGTGATTTAAAAGTTCTTTCAATTTCTTTGATATGAAATTATCCTAAATCCTTCAGCAAAGAGGGTCTATATGGCCGGAATGGTGGTCAGTTTGCTCCGGAATATACATATATCTGAAGCAGCCTAAATTTTACTTGCGAAACTTGAATAATTAATTCATATTTATGTTATGTTTTTAAATTAATGCACCATATTTATTTGAATCCAAAAACGAATGGAAGAATAAAGATTACAATAATGGTCCATGCGAAATAAATGGGCAGATATTTGGCAACTGCCTGTTCTACGGAATCAAGACGATTACTGTCAGAATATGCATTGAACAATCTTTTGGCCATAAGGATCAGGTTGGCAAAGATTAAAATATTTGAAACTAAAACGACTGTTCTGTTTGGAGTTAAGCCATTTGTCACCCTTGAAATTATTGCTGTCAATGCGATTGCATTAATCACAATGGCCAGCAGGGCTAACAGGAATAGAATTAACACATGAATATTTTTTCCTTTTGATTTATCCAGTTCTGAAACAGAAAATACAATAATGGCCATTACCGCTAACAGCATTACATTAAAAACGATCAGTAAATTTCTGTCTTCAATGATTTTGCTTTTTGTAAAAATAAATGAGACCAGATAAGCCCCCAGGGTTATCAATACCAATGGAGTAAACACTCTTGCGATTACCGGAACTATCTTGCTGGTAATATTAGGATACAAACGCAACAGATAAAAAGAAACAATAGGCGCAGCAACACCGCCAAATATAACAACGTAGTCCATGCAAAACTTTTCAATATTCATTTTTATAACAGAAAATAATCCTAATGTTATGACTGTCAGTATGCCACCGGCAATTAATATTAATCCAGTCATGATGATTAATTCGCCGTTAAACCGGATAAATTCAACCCGCTTATACAGGTTTTTATATTCAAACGAAATGAAGGACAATCCAAATAAACACCACAAAAATAGGGGGGCATGGATATAGGAAAGCATTATTGCATCGCTCTTTTTAGCAGGCAAAAAATTGATAAACAGTGTCAATGCCAGAATCGTAAGACCATATAAAAGAAGTTTCCTTATATCAAACAGTTTGTTTTGCCAAAAAGTATAAAGAATGATCCCGTTGAATACAATGATGGCCAGATCCCTTGAATAAAACAATTCAAGCCGGATTTGTGAAAACATATCCGGCAATTTAACCAGTAACCCCGTGATTAAAGAAAGGAATATAACAACCCATAAATCTGACCATTTGAATCCTTTTTCTCCTGCAACAGGATCAGGAGCCAGACGAAGTTTCCAGAATTGAACCAGATCAGAATGGTAATCATCCGGAATCTCTGAAAACGCTTTGGCAAACCCTTGTTTATTATTCCTGTATAAATTTTCAAGATTTACTGGATTGTTGATATTTTCAATTATCTGCTGTTTCATTTTGCTTAGTTTGTTTAATTCTAACCTTATATATTTGGATAAATTCCCCAATTCAAATTTTTGAATTTTAAAGCTGTCCTTAAACTTTGATTGCCGCATGATCTGTTCAAATTTGTAAAGCGAATAGGTCATGCCAGGTTGTTTGCGAAAAAAAATCTTTGACAGAAATTTACGAATAAAATCATTTCCTTTTAAATTTTCTTTTAGTTTGAAATTCAATTACTTTTGTTGAAATTCTTATAAGTTTCAAAAA
>JAUZOH010000560.1 GCA_030706565.1 Bacteroidota bacterium
ATAAATATCCTGTAACTACCGGCGGAAGACTAATTGGCATTATATTGATGGTGTCAGGCGTAGGTCTATTTGGCACATTTACCGGTTTTATTGCATCTTTATTTACTGCGGAAAATAAAAACAAAAACATAGAGGAGGAGAAGGAGGAGAGAGAAAAAACAAACAGTAAGAAAGCTGAATCCGAAATATCTGCTAATTCATTAAATTAGTATATCGGGTTAAATTTTATTCCATCCCTTCACTGTGTTTGGGGGTTGATTCCATTTAGACATAATGAACCTGATTTACAGGTTCTTCCCAACAATCGAACCAGTATAAAATTGAACATGTTATTCTTGTTAATGGATCACATTGAAAATATGGTGGAATAAAAATAAAAATGAATCTTTGCAAGAAAAATAATTTGTATGGATTCAAAAGAAAACCAATATAATTTGCTTGTAAAAGCATTATTACCATCCGAGATTTTCAATTATTTCGAAATCACTCTAGTTCAATTAAATAAAGAGACTATAGATGTTTACCTGGATGAGTTGAATGTTCCGCCCTCAAAATATGAAGGACAGAAATTACTTTCCAAAGGGTTTCATCCGGCAGTAGACATCCAGGATTTTCCGATTCGTGAACGGGCCGTTTTTTTGCATGTCAGAAGACGTAAATGGCAGGTAGAATCCACGGGCGAGATAGTGAGCAATACATGGGATACAGTAGCACAGGGGACGCGATACACAAAAGGTTTCGCGACTTTTTTAAAAGATGTTTTTGGATACTTACCCAATCAGCAGCAAAAGCCTTGAAAAACATTACCATATCAATGGAGACCAACTGGGTCAACAATACAAAGACCATTTGAGTAATTATCGGCAGTGGGATCAAAGCAGCCATGCTGAAGAATGGCTGCTTTTCCCGGAAAACCTGGGCAGTCAAATGAGTATTGACGAAACCTCACTGTCAAACGGAGAACTGTACACGATTCTGACCAACAAGGCAGCCGGGGGTAAAAAAGGAGTGCTGACGGCAATGATTCGGGGAACCAAAGCCGAAGAGATAATCGCCGTTTTAAAACGGATACCTGAGCGCAAACGGGCCCAAGTCGAAGAAATAACCTTAGACATGGCCGGATCAATGAACCAGATTGTCAAGTGCTGTTTTCCAAAAGCCACCCAGGTAATCGACCGTTTTCATGTTCAAAAGTTGGCCTATGATGCCCTGCAGGAAATGCGCATTGCTCACCGTTGGGAGGCCATCAATGAAGAATCCAATGCCCTTGACAATGCCCGCTGGAACAAACAGGAATATGTCCCCTTTCGTTTTGATAACGGCGATACAAAAAAACAATTACTGGCCCGGAGCCGCTATCTTTTGTTCAAATCGCCGGAAAAATGGAGTGTCGGGCAAAAACAAAGAGCTCACATCCTTTTTGCCCAGTATCCTGACATTCAGAAAGCCTTTTCTCTGACCCATTCATTAAGGCTTATCTTTTCTAAAACAAAAGATAAAGCAGTGGCCTATACCAAACTGGCCAAATGGTATAATGATGTTACTGACTCGGGATTTAAATCCTTCAATACAATCTCGGCAACCATTTACCTGCATTACCCTAATATCTTGAACTTCTTCGATCGCAGAAGCACTAATGCTTCTGCAGAATCATTTAATGCAAAAATCAAAGCTTTCCGTACTGTTCTTCGGGGAGTAAGTGATACCAGGTTCTTTTTATTCCGTTTAACTAAAATCTATGCCTGATTTTTTCTCTCCACATGGTTTTTGAACTGATCCAAGCATTAGGACAAGAAAAAACAGGAAAGCTTTTACTTCAATATTCCCTTCCGGCTATCATTGCAACTGCCGCATCGTCATTGTACAACATCATTGATCGTGTTTTTATCGGACACGGTGTAGGGCCATTGGCCATATCCG
>JAUZOH010000561.1 GCA_030706565.1 Bacteroidota bacterium
AACTTTTTGAAAGGCTCGTCTTTGCATACAATGCCCAGGTCGAACAAGAATTTATTCCAGAAACGTGAGTAAATCAGGTGTCCTGTTGCATGCTCGGTACCGCCAATATACAAATCAACATCCTGCCAGTATTCATCATTTTCTTTTGAAACCAAAGCCTTGTCGTTCTTCGGGTCCATATACCTCAGGTAATAAGCCGAAGATCCTGCAAATCCGGGCATGGTATTGAGTTCCAGCGGGAAGCCTTCATCGTTTTCCCAGTTTTTAGCCCTGCCCAGGGGAGGTTCGCCTTTTTCGGTCGGCAGGTAAGCATCAATTTCGGGCAATTCCAAAGGCAGTTTGGATTCATCCAGCGGATAGGGGATCCCATCCTTGTAATAAATGGGGAAAGGTTCGCCCCAGTAACGTTGGCGGCTGAAAATAGCATCCCTTAACCTGTAGTTGATGCACCTTTTACCTATTTTACGTTTTTCTATTTCAGAGATGATCAGTTGAATGGCTTCTTTAACTTCCAGGCCGTTAAGAATACCTGAGTTGATCATCTTTCCCTCCTTGGCATCGTAAGAGGCCGTACTGATGTCTCCTCCTTCAATAACCGGAATAATGGGCAAGTCAAATGTTTTTGCAAAATCATAATCCCTTTGATCGTGTGCAGGGACAGCCATAATGGCTCCTGTGCCATAACCGGCAAGTACGTAATCGCTCACCCAGATTGGGATTTCTTTCCCGTTGAAAGGATGGATGGCATAAGCCCCGGTAAATACGCCGGTTTTGCGGGTGTCGGCAATACGCTCGCGCTCGTTGCGCTTTTTGGTTTCTTCAATATATTTTTCAACAGCCGGAAGGCATTCCTTTGTCGTGATGCTGTGAACCAGTTCGCTTTCAGGCGCAAGAACCATAAATGTTACACCCCATAAAGTATCGGGACGGGTGGTAAAGATGGTAAAATCTCCGCCGTCTTTAAGGTTGAACCTTACTTCGGCACCTTCGGAACGGCCGATCCAGTTGCGCTGAATTTCCTTTAAGGAAGGTGTCCAGTCTATTTTGTCCAGACCGTCAAGCAAACGTTGGGCATAAGCGGAAATACGCAAGGACCATTGCCTCATTTCTTTTTGAATCACGGGATAACCGCCCCGGAGGGAAAGGCCTTCTTTTACTTCGTCATTGGCCAGGACTGTTCCCAGTTTGGGGCACCAGTTTACAATCGTGTTGGCCAGGTAAGCAATCCGATAGTTCAGTAAGGTCTCCTGCTGCTCTTTTTCGGTCATGGCTTTCCATTCTTCTGCCGAAAATTTGCGGGTTTCGTTGGTGGTTGCATGGACTTTCAGGTTCCCTTTTGCTTCAAACTCTTTGATCAATTTTTCAATGGGTTCGGCTTTATCCGTATCATTGTTGTACCAGTGTTTGAACATCTGAACAAATGCCCACTGGGTCCATTTATAATAGGCGGGGTCGCAGGTGCGGACCTCACGGCTCCAATCGAATGAAAATCCAATCTTATCGAGCTGCTCGCGGTAACGGCTGATATTTTTCTCCGTGGTGATGGCGGGATGCTGTCCGGTCTGGATGGCATATTGTTCAGCCGGCAAACCATAGGCATCATAGCCCATGGGATGCAAAACATTATACCCGCAAAGCCTTTTATATCGTGCATAAATATCCGAAGCAATGTATCCCAAAGGATGCCCTACGTGTAGTCCTGCTCCTGAAGGATATGGAAACATATCCAGCACATAGTACTTGGGTTTTGAAGAATCTCTTTCTACTTTATATGTGTTGCGCTCTTTCCAGTATGCCTGCCACTTCTTTTCTATATCCCTGAAATTATAATCCATGATGTATTGTTATCTATCAAATTTATAATGATGCAAGGGACAAAAGTATAAAATTTAATAGTATTCTTTTTGAAAAAAACT
>JAUZOH010000562.1 GCA_030706565.1 Bacteroidota bacterium
AAAAACATTTTTGTTGATAAAAAAACCTGAATATTTTTTGTGTTTTAAGCTTTCAGAATTAATCCGGATCACAACATTGAAATTGCGTTCCAGGTTCTTGATAATAGATTCGAAAGTCTCGTTATCAAAATAACATTTCCCGTCTTTCCAAAGAGTACTCAGTTCCCCGTCGACTTTGCATATCGAAATGTTTTTTTCTTTCCGGCTATAAACGGCTTTTTGATTGGGCTTCAGCATGATGCGGTTTTTGCCATCATTCTTCCGGGTAAGACCTACCGAACCTTCAATCAGTGTCGTTTCAACAAGATCTTCGTCGTGGTATGCCTTCACATTAAAATGGGTCCCAAAAACCCGAATGTTGATTACCCCTGTATTGACGACAAAGGGATGCTTCCGGTCTTTGCTTACTTCGAAATAAGCCTCCCCTTCCAAAAATACCATTCTTTGTTTGCCAGAAAATAAAGCGGGATATTTTAGCTTGGAACCTGAATTTAGGAAGACTACCGTGCTGTCAGAAAGTACAATTTTCATTTTTTGTCCCAGCGAAGCACCTGTCTCAATATAAGCTACTTGGGGAGAAAATGAAGGTCTAAAATGAAAAACAGCAAATTTAACTGCAAGTATCAAAGCTATAGATGCTGCGGCGCTATATAACCATATTTTCAGCTTATGGGTTGCCTTTTCTCTTGAAATTGTTTTTTGAATTTGGGCATAAGCTTTTTCTTTAACCTCATTTCCTGAGGCCGGATCCTTTTTCAGGCCAATATTTTTGAGGGTATTGAAAATATTTTGGTTCTTCCCGTTTTCATTAATCCAGGAATCAAACAGCTGTTTTTCTTCGGAGGTAGGAATCCCATTCAGAACCTCCTCAATTATTTCCCATATATTTTTGTCGTTATCAGCCATAATCTTTTATGTATTCTATAGACGGAATTAAATATAAATACATCTATTCGATGTGTGAAAAATTTAAAAAAATAAATCTGCGTGTGAGTTATATTGTTGAAATATAGTCTGTTAATAATTAGTTAAAATGCTCATTCAGGGCAATTCCTAATTTTTTTATTGCAGTGACTATTTGAGCGTTTACGGTTTTTTCTGAAATTGATAAGATTTGGGCAATATCTTTGTATTTCAATCCTTCTTCCCTAGACATCAAAAATATAAGTTTACACTGTTCGGGTAGTTCGTCAATAGCCGAGTTGATGGTTTGCTCTAATTCTTCGGTTAATAAAATTTCTTCAGGATTACTTTCTTGTGTTAAAATTCCAAGGGGAAGGTCCCTTACAAATTCAGGCTTTCTGGATATTTTATCCAGGTAGTCGAAAGTTTTATTTTTTGTGATGGTATATAAATAGGAATCGAGGTTTTCAATTTCGGGTAGTTTCTTGCGATTGTTCCATAGGTTTAAGAAAACATCAGATACTATTTCCTGAATGAGGTCTTCTGATTTAATAAAGTACCTGGAAAACTGGAATACTTTTTGAAAATATCTGTTGTAAAATTTTCTAAAAGCATCGGAATCACCTTGGGCAATCAGGGCAATCAGATATTTTCCAGAATTTTGACACTCCATTTTTACTTTATTAAAAAGGCAAATTTATCAACATTTCTTGAATCAGGAGATTTTTATTTCCCTGGCTGAAATTGTTATGGTGTTTTGCCATGAAATTAATTATGATTTAAGTTTCGCAACTAAATATTTCCCTGAACGAAATAAAATTTAAAGTCAGTGATTTATTGTTCTTCAACCCCACTTTACCAAGGGGCTAAAACAGGCCGGTGATTAATTAAAAAGTTCCAGGACTTTCCTTCGCGAAGCGTAAAAAACAAAATCCTTATTGACTGCGTACTGTCTGAATGAAGCCGACGCCAGGAGGCGGAATGAGTTGACGCAGTCACAGTCTTTT
>JAUZOH010000563.1 GCA_030706565.1 Bacteroidota bacterium
ATCTGCTTTTAGTGAAGTGGGTGAAAAACTTGCTATAGAAATGGGTTCCAGGAAGCTCAAATGCGTTTTTGTGACGATATCACCCGAAGGAGTTTTCAACGTTACTATACCGGGCATAGCATTTTGGGGTACAGTGAGGGTTATAAGCGTGGAAGTTCTTGCCGTAAATGCAGAAGCATCAATCACTATGTTATCAGGCAATACAATTGATGTAACCGCATCCAGATTTTCACCGATAAACCTTAATTCAGCTCCCCGTGCCACTGGCGAAGGGCCATAACTATTGAGAATAGTTACTCCAGCATTCCCTTCCTCCTTATTACATGATGTTGCCAGACCAATTGAGGTCACAAGGCAAACCCAAAAAAGCATCCGTATGTTAAATATCTTTTTCATCATATTTGAATTTATTTAAGGCAGGATGAAACAAACAGATTTCAAATTGCAAGATATTTGTTTCATCCTGATTATTTAAATGGCTTATTATTTGGACTTTGGTACTATTCTGAAATTGTCAAAGCACATATCACAATCATAGGTATCACCTCCATTGAATACGGCTCTTGTAAAATATCCACTAGAACTTAGTCCGAAGTTAGAATAACTTGCTGCAACTTCCTCAAATGGGATGGTCACGGTTTGCCATTCGCCTTTGGTATCATAAGGAGGGCTAAAAACGTAATCCCCATGGTCCCCATCCTTGGCTCCCATGCAAAACTTTATTTTTTGAGCATTATAGGGTTTTACTGTATTCAGCTCAAATTTTAAATAATACAGAGATGGTTTTAGTATGGCCTCATCTGGTATAGCCGTAGTATATATACCATTAAAAATTTCTGTCCACCAGCCGGATATGGTTCCTGTAACCCGGATATAATTTCCACTAATTTTGATGGGGTCACCCGTCCCGGGGTTACTTACTACCCATTTTGAACCGGACCAAGCATTCGACGGGAATGGGTCACTGCTTAGAATAATATTTCTATTGTCCCTAAAAAAGAAGTTGGATTGGGATGAACCAAAATTAGTGGCAACAGTAAGAAATCCAGGCTGAGCCCCTGCAGGAACTTTTACCTTAATGGTAGTTCCATCTGTTGAAACAGACTGTACTTCACCATTTACACCACCAGAAAAAGTTACAGTTAACGGTTCATAAAAGAAATGCCCATAGATAGTAGCCGTACCGCCTTCAGGAACATATTCACACAACATACTGCTGATTGAAGGTGCAGATATGATTATCTTAAAAGGATATTTCAGAGTATCTCCATTTGCAAATACAATTTTCAAAAGATTATCCACTTTTTTAGGAGCCGAGCTGGGCATAGTAAAAATAATAGTGGTACTTGTAACATAAGTTGGAGTCAAAGAAGCCTGAAGATCATCTATCCAAACCTCCTTTGCATATTGCAGATTTTCTCCTATAACTGCAATGGTATTGCTCTGATAGGCGCCAACCAGCAATGAATCCGATTTCTCCGGGTTGGTCACCCTTACATAAGATACCGTTGGCGTACCTTCTGATTCTTTCGAACAGGATGTATAGATACCCGTTATAGCAACTGCTATAAAGAACAAGAATATATAATTGACTATTTTTTTCATTTACTTATATTTTTAGCATTGGTACTACTTTTTGGTGGCATAATAATCCACTGCAGGTTTCAACAGGTTAGGCGCCTGAAGAAGTTCGACCGATGGAATAGGCAACAGGAAATTACCCTCATAAGCATTAATTTGTCTTTCTGTGGTACTCCATGGAGTTTTAACAAATTTCCATTGTGTTGGATTAGGAGAAACATCAGGATAAATCGCAAATACTCCCCTGTCCTGTGAATTTAAGATCTGAAAGGCCTTGTCCGGATTATAATAATGCAGGTTGACAAAATCATACCAGCCCAT
>JAUZOH010000564.1 GCA_030706565.1 Bacteroidota bacterium
GAAGAAGCGAGTTTTTTTCGTCACAGTCTTTTTTGCTTCCTTTTTGTGACGACAAAAAGGAAGAATAAAGTTTTCAAAGGCAAATACAAACCACGGCAATAAAACCTGCCTTAGACTCCGCTCAGAAAGCAAAAAAATAGTGGAACCATTTCAAACTATCTTATAGGCCAGTGTATTAATATTCATTTACGCTGAGATCCGCTGAGAAAAACCTGAGTTTCACTGAGTAATACCATGAAGCAGTATACCCTTATAACCCTTTTTACTATTTGCGAAACTTAAATAAATAATATAATGGATTAATTTTATACAATAACAATCCTTGTTATTTGGCCTTCTAATAAAAAAATTATCTGTTGAGTGGTTTTATTTTCTGCATTGAGCGATTTTAAAAGTATCAATACATTGATTAAAAGGATAATATGCCGAAATTCTTATCTCAAAGGTCAGGGATATCTTTTTGTAAAAATTGAATTTAGTTACTCTCAGGCAATTTAATGTTACTCTCTAATAAATGAAAAAATACTTTCGAAACTACTTTTATCCCAAACTTTAGAAGAGGGAGGGCTTTTACATTTTTACTGGTTTTTGTGAATGAAAGAATATTTTATTGACAATATCCTGCAGAAAAATATTTGGCCTGGGCTAATAATTACTTATGAAACAAAAAATTTCTTATCATGAAAAATAAAATATATCAGGTAATCTTGATTTTTTTCATCTTATTTCAATCTGGTTTAAATGCTCAAAAAAAACACAGTGATAATGGAGACGGAACTTTTACAAATCCTGTAATTTGTGCCGATTATCCGGACATTGATGTGATACGTGTTGATGACAGTTATTATATGCTTTCAACAACCATGTTTATTTTTCCTGGCGTTACGATACTGAAGTCCCATGATCTGGTTAATTGGGAATATTGCAGTAATGCCGTTCCGAGAATGGATTATAGCCCATGTTACAATCTTGATGGCTGTAACCGTTATGCCCATGGTCAATGGGCCGGTAGTTTAAAGTATCATGATGGGAAGTTTTATGTTTTATATAATACACTGAACGATGGAGGGTTTATTTGTACAGCCACAAACCCGGCAGGGCCTTGGACAATCAAAAAATTAACCAGGGGATTTCATGATCCGGGTTTGTTGTTTGATGAGGACGGAAGAATCTATGTGGCTTATGGTTACGGGAGAATTTCCATAACAGAATTGAATAAGGATTTTGCTCCTGTCAGTAAAGATTCTCTTGTTTTTAAAGGAGATATACGACCGGGAATTGAAGGCTCTCATCTGTATAAACTAAATGGCTATTACTATTTATATTGTACTTATGGAGGATCCGATGGATGCCAGGTGGCTTTGCGTTCCAAGAATATTTATGGCCCTTATGAAGAGAAAGTTGTACTTTGGGATAGGAACAGGGGCGATTTGAATTTTGGAATCCATCAGGGAGCATTGATTCAGACACAAACAGGAGAGTGGTGGACTATGTTATTCCTCGACAAAGGCCCGTTTGGCCGTATGCCATCATTGCAACCGGTTACCTGGGTGGACAATTGGCCAATTGCAGGCGTGGACGGCAAAGGTGTTGTGACTTATAAAAAACCTAATGTCGGGAATTCTTATCCTGTAACCGAATTGCCAACTTCTGACGAGTTTAATGGTTCTGCTTTGGGCATGCAATGGGGCTGGAATCATAATCCGGATTCAACCAAATGGTCTTTAAAAGAGAGAAAAGGATATTTAAGGCTGAGAACGGCAAAAATTGCCGATAATTTACGGGAGGCCCGGAATACGCTTACTCAGAGAATGTTTGCTTATTATTCGGATTCTCTTCCAACTATGGGCATTACCAAAATGGAAACTTCCAGAATGAAGGAAGGAGATATCTCC
>JAUZOH010000565.1 GCA_030706565.1 Bacteroidota bacterium
AGTATTTTTTGCGTCTCTGTGCCTTAGTGTGAAACGCATTTCTCGCAAAGACGCAAAGTCGCCAAGTTTTAAGGCAAAGAACAGCACATTTCCGAGTACCTCATTTTAACTCATTGTTTTTCAATGTAATGATATTCTCTTACGCTGCGCTGCACTGAGTAATAATATGAAGCAGTTTCCCGTTATAACCCCTTTTTATTACTTGCGAAACTTCAATAAAATAACAAACAGGTAGTTCCAAAAATGTAATTTCATTCATCATCTAAAGTGAAAAAAATAATCCTAATTTTGATCTTTAATTTACTAAAACTTGGACTATGATCAATTTAAAATCCTTAACCTTTAAATCCTGCAGCATTGTTATGTTTTCATTTTTATCTCTGATAGCCAGACCGCAGGGAAAAGCATTCCTGTTTTCCTATTTCACCGGGAACGGGGAAGATGGCCTGCACCTGGCGTACAGCACTGACGGATTAAAATGGCAACCTCTGAACAACGGCAAATCATATCTGGCGCCGACCATTGGGAAGGACAAACTGATGCGCGATCCCTGTATCCGGCAGGACAAAAGCGGAGTGTTCCAATTGGTTTGGACCAGCGGCTGGTGGGACAATGGAATTGGTTATGCCTCATCGCCCGATCTGATGAACTGGTCCGAAGAAAAAGAAATTCCTGTGATGCAGCAGGAACCCCAGGCTAAAAACTGCTGGGCACCTGAAATTTGCTACGATCCTAAGCATAAAGATTATCTTATTTTCTGGGCCACGACCATTACCGGACGATTTCCGGATCTCGCCTCTTCAGAGCGGGAAAAAGGGCTCAACCACAGAATCTATTATGTAAGTACCAAAGATTTTAAGACATTCAGTCCGACTAAACTTTTCTTTAATCCGGCTTTCAATGTAATTGATGCCACCATCATTCGGAAGGATAAATTTTTCTTTTTGATAGTAAAAAACGAAAATTCTAAACCTGCTGAAAAAAATATCCGTACAACAAAGTCGAAACATGCAGCAGGCCCCTATCCTGTTGAAGTATCTGCGCCAATTACAGGCAAATACTGGGCCGAAGGGCCATCGGCATTGCAGGTAGGCGATTATGTCTACGTTTACTTTGATAAATACACCGAACATAAATACGGGGCCGTACGGTCTAAAGACATGATTCACTGGGAGGACATCTCGGACCAGGTTTCATTTCCTGCAGGAACCAGGCATGGCAGCGCTTTTAAGGTTTCAAAAAATGTCCTGGACAAACTTCTAAATCACACAAGCCCAGATTAATTTGCATATTTTTATAAGTAGGTGATATATTTTAAATTAACAGAAATATTTCAAATTTCTTGAATCAAGAAACATTATATATTTTTGCACATTAAAAATTTCAATAAAATCAATATGAGTAAAAAGGACATTATTCTTCTCAACATTTACGGAATAGACAAGCCCGGACTTACCTCCTCACTTACTCAAATTCTGGCCACTTACAACGTTAACATTCTGGATATAGGACAGGCCGTGATCCACGACAGGCTCGACCTGGGTATACTTTTGGAAGTACCCCAGGAATCAGAATCTTCTCCTATACTGAAAGATTTGCTGTTTAAAGGCTATGAATTAGGGATTAAGGTAAAATTTACCCCTATCAACGAGGATGATTATAACCATTGGGTAAGCCAGCAAGGTAAAGAACGATATATAGTTACCCTTCTTGGCCGGAGAATCCTGGCAACTCAAATTGCCGAAGTAACCAATGCAGTTTACCGGCAGAAATTAAACATTGATTTTATTTCCCGTTTAAGCGGGCGACTCAAGCTGGATGATGAAGAAACCCAAGACACTAAAGCTAAGGCTTGTGTTGAATTTTCAGTCAGAGGTACGCCAATTG
>JAUZOH010000566.1 GCA_030706565.1 Bacteroidota bacterium
AGCGTTGTTGCAGGGAGTCAGGGGAGCAAACCGGCAGCCTGGTGAATTCAGGCACAGCCAAAATTGGATTGGCGGAGCCACAATAAACGACGCTTCTTTTGTTCCGCCTGTTTATTCTTCTATTCCTGATTTGATGGGTGATTTGGAAAAGTTTGTTCATAACCGGGATATACTCCTGCCTGAACTTTTAAAAATTGCTTTGATCCATTATCAGTTTGAAACCATTCATCCTTTTCTGGATGGTAACGGGCGCATTGGAAGATTGATGATCTCCTTATATTTAGTTGAAAAGGGGATTTTGAAAAAGCCGGTCCTTTATCTTTCCGATTTTTTGGAAGCTCATCGCCGTCTTTATTACGACAATTTGATGGGGGTAAGGGAGAAAAATGATATAAACCAGTGGTTTAAGTTTTTTCTGGTCGGCGTTATTGAAACTGCCAACAAAGGGATAAAGACTTTTGACAGTATTCTCCAACTTCAGAAACAGGTTGAACAGGAAATTCAAACACTGGGCAGCCGGGCAGCCAGGGCTCAAAAAATAACCAACCACTTATATCAAAAACCAATAATTAATGCAGAGAAGGTAAGTAAAATAGCAATGATTTCTTATCCTTCAGCCTATAAATTGATGGGCGACCTTGTAAGGTTGGGGATTCTCAAGGAAGTAACCGGTGCGCGAAGAGGTAAGGAATACATATTTGAACAGTATGTCAAACTTTTTCAATGACAGTGTTTATTGACCGCAAAAATAAATTTTAAGGATAAAAACTGTTGTACCGCCAGGTAGTATGAAACCCTATGTATTATAATACTTTCAATGATCTGTCAGCTGGCGGATCATTGGTGTTTTATCCTCAAACAGGTTCGTTTTATAACAAAATTTTATTAAAAAATTAAATTATGAACAAATGTTCACTATATTTGTAATGAACAAATGCTCATAATATGTCGCGTCCGAAACGTATACGGAAAATGACAAATCCCCCTAATTTCAGGGGATTTAGGCCTATGGGCCTGTCGCGGGAAAATAACCCGGTGGTGATGAATTATGAAGAATATGAAGCCATCCGCTTAAGCGATTTTGAATTAAACAGCCAAAAGGAAGCTGCACAGGCCATGAATGTTTCCCGTCCGACCTTTACCCGGATTTACGAAAGCGCCAGGAGAAAGGTAGCACAGGCTTTTGTTCTGGGAAGTCCTATTGTATTTGAAGGAGGGAAGGTGTATTTCGACAGCGACTGGTACTATTGTCATACCTGCGGTTGTTGGTTCGACCGTCCCGATAAGGAAAAGGAACTCAAATGTTGCATTCTTTGCGGTTCTTCCGAAATCGAACAATACAAGGGAGATTCGGAGCCAAAGGTAAAAGAGGATGTTTGTATTTGCCCGGTTTGCGGCAAAGAGAAAATCCATAGTGATGGAGTTCCCTGCCATCAGGAGATTTGTCCCGATTGTAATTGCCGGATGATCCGGAAAGGAAGCCCAAAAAACAAATTTTACCAAAAATGAAAGTTGCGATTACGTCTACAGGAAATACGATTGATTCAAGACTGGACAGCCGCTTTGGCCGTTGCTCCTTTTTTGTCATTTACAATACCGACAGCAAGTCTGTAGAATTTATCCCCAATCCCAACAAAGACAACCTGGAAGGGGCTGGTCCTGCTTCGGTTCAACTGGTGGCTTCACTGGGAGTAAAGCTGGTGGTTTCTGGAGAATTCGGGGCAAAGGTCAAATCAGTTTTCGACAGTCTGCAAATTCAGCTGGTTATGATTCCCGATGAAAACAAAACCATAGTTACCATCATGGAAATGCTTGATCATAAGAATGAATAATAATTTATGTAACTAAAATATTCTGAGATGATTGAAGGCTATTACACACTAAG
>JAUZOH010000567.1 GCA_030706565.1 Bacteroidota bacterium
AGTCAGTTAGTTAGTTAATTGATTAGATATCAACATATTTATAACTTTACAGACAGTTTCTTGCCAGTATAAGAAACCTCTTTACCAGAATTCTCGGCATTTAAACCGGCCGTTTTCCCTTTCTCAGCAAGAACAACTCGGAATTTCCGTTTGGTAAGCATCCCGGGAAACGATCCTTTGCGTTCTCCAATGGTCAAAGTTTTTTTGGCATTGTCCCAATTAAAAGAAATGGTTGAGAAAGAACCTTTTTCGTAATTGTAATTATCATTCTCGTCTTCATAAAGGATAAATTCGCCGTTAGCCCCTCCGTAAACCCGGATCTCGAGGTCGTCCCATTTCTTTTCGGCAGCAAACTGTACTTTAGGCCCGACTGGAAGGATACTTCCTGCCTTAATGTATAAAGGAATCTGGTCTATAGCCGTTTGTTGGGTGATTTCCTGTCCGCCATCAAGTTTCTCGTTGGTCCAGAAATCATACCAGACAGTACCTGCCGGTAAATAAACTTTTGCGGTCTTTGACTTGGTGAAATCCACAGAAGTACCTTTGTTCCCAGTTCCTGAATTTTTGTTCCATCCGCTTTCGGCATCAGTTTTTACTACAGCTTCAGGGGTATATTGCGCCGTGATAACCGGGGCCACCAGTATGGATTTACCGAACAGGTATTCGTTGTTCATGTTGCGGACATTTTTATCGTCAAAATCCATTGCCAGGGCACGCATAAAACTCGACTGGTTATGGGTAACAGACCATGCAGTCGAGTAAATGTAGGGAAGCATCGCATAGCGAAGATTAATTGTCTTTTCTATGGCATCATAGATTGGTTCTCCTTTTTTACCAAAATTATAGATTTCACGGGGAACGTCAGTTCCATGCGAACGCATCATCGGGGTAAATGCCCCAAATTGGAGCCAGCGTACGTACAATTCCTGAAACATCGGATTTTTTGCCCCGGAGCCATCGCTCCAATTTCTATTATATGCGCCTGCAAAAAAGCCTCCTATATCGCTGTTCCAATATGGAACACCACTTAAGGTGAAGTTGAGCCCGGCGGGTATCTGGTTTCGTAACGATTGCCAGGATGAATTCACATCCCCCGACCAGGTGTTAGCACCGTAACGCTGCTGGCCTGCAAAGGCCGAACGGGTAAGAATAAAAATCCGTTTATCTGAACTTACCTGTCGCTGATGCTCAGAAACGCCACCAACTGTCATTAACGGGAAAGCGTTACGAACTTTACGAAAAGAGCCAAGGTAAGTTTTCAGGTCAAAATCCGAAGGTTTAAAACTCATATGATCGGGTTCTGAAGAATCCATCCACCAGCCGTCAATTCCTAAAGAAAAAAGACCACTGTTGAGATATTTCCAGTAAATATCACGAGCTTCAGGATTGTACGGATCATAAGGTTTAACTCCCGAAGGATAATTCATATCAGGTGGCCATTTATCAAGTCCCGATTGTGGCCAGGTTTGAAAATCCAGGAGCATACCTTTAGGTTCCATCTCACGATATTGCCTTGTCATCGGGCCAAACGAACTCCAGATAGAGATGATAAGATGAGCATTTTGGTTGTGAATATCGTCAACCATTTTCTTAGGATTGGGAAATTCAGGATTCAGAAAATCCATTGCATTCCACAAATAATTATTGCCCCAGTATTGCCAGTCCTGAATAATACCATCAAGAGGAACTCCAAGTTCACGGTATTTATTAACCACTCCAACCAGTTCATCCTGGCTTTTATAGCGTTCTTTACTCTGCCAGAATCCATAAGTCCACAATGGGAACATAGGCACCTGCCCGGTAAGGTCGCGCATACACGAAATTGCGCCGTCTATATTCCCACCGGCCATAAAATAATAATCGATGCAAT
>JAUZOH010000568.1 GCA_030706565.1 Bacteroidota bacterium
AATCGATACAATAACACAGAGGTACACAGAGAAGACACAGAGGAATATTTCTCATTATTTCTATGTGACATGATGAACAATAAATCTCAGTTGTTAAATTTTATTCCGTTCAGGGAGATATTTACTTGCGAAACTTTAATTATTAAAATGATGACCTAAATTCAATGAGAAAAATCAGTAAAAAACAGGTTCAGTCAAAGAGGTTCGTATGGTTTTATTTTTTATTTTTATTTGATAATTAGTATTTTATAGTGCAATAAAATCAACTAAAATTCAAATGCCATGAAAATTTTAAAAAAAATGTTACTGACCGCTTTCTGGTCATTGATAGTAGTCATTGTTTTTAATTTTCCGTTAAATGGTCAGTCTAAGAAATATGCGGGTTCCCAAACAACTATTCAGAAAGCCGTATGTGTACTGTATCCTACAGAGAATAACCAGGTTTCGGGAATAGTTACTTTTACGCGTGTTGCAAACGGCATAAAAATTGTTGCAGATGTTCAGGGCCTGACAAAAGGCAGGCATGGTTTTCATATTCATGAATGCGGGGATTGCAGCAGTTCCGATGCCATTTCAGCAGGCGGACATTTCAATCCGGAAGGACAAAGCCATGGATCTCCCAACGACAAGATAAGGCATGCCGGTGATATGGGAAACCTCCAGGCAGATGATACCGGAAAGGCACACCTGGAATATATTGACCATGTCATTTCATTTAGTGGCAGAAATTCTATCATCGGCCGTTCGGTCATTATCCATATGAGCGAAGATGACCTTAAAAGCCAGCCCACCGGTAATGCGGGTTCCAGGGTAGCTTGCGGGGTGATTGGCATAAGTAAGTGATATGAAAGAGAAAAAGAGAATAAAAACGAAATTTTTCTGTTTGGGAATTCATGCATCAATCTGGCCTTTTATCAAAAAAACTGTATGTTTGTTTAAAATTAAATAAAATTTTATGTTTTCAGGAATCATTGAAGAAGCCGGGAAAGTAGTCGGTTTGGAAAAAGAAAAGGACAATCTGAACATCACACTGGAGTGTTCATTTGTAAATGAATTAAAGATAGATCAAAGCGTTTCACACAATGGAGTTTGCCTGACCGTTGTCAAAAAAACAGATAAAACTTATACTGTCACTGCCATACAGGAAACATTGATCAAATCAAACCTGGGACTTCTGCAGACAGGGGATCTGGTAAATCTGGAACGAAGCATGAAATCAGACGGCCGGTTGGACGGGCATATCGTACAGGGCCATGTGGATCAGACTGCCCTTTGTACTCAGGTTCAGGAAGCTGAAGGAAGCTGGTATTTTACTTTTCAATATGATCCCACAAAGGGAAATATTACGGTTGAAAAGGGATCGGTTTCGGTTAACGGAGTGAGCCTGACAGTGGTAAATTCAAAAGATGATTCTTTTCAGGTGGCCATCATTCCTTATACTTACGAACACACAAATTTTTGCCGAATAAAGGTTGGCACGGTCGTCAATCTTGAGTTTGATATTTTAGGTAAGTACATTGCCAAAATATTGAAACAACAATTGGGTTAGAGATGGCTTTATACTTGCTGCTGTTTTTAAATTTTCTGTTTCCTCAGACGGCCGAAAATTATGAATACTTGTATACCCTTCCTGAGAAAGGCACAGTGTGTACAAGTGACGGCCTGGGGAATATTTACCTGGTTTCTGGCCGTAGTATCATAAAATACAGTGAAAACAGCAGGAAAAATGTTTATACCAATGCCTATCTTGGGCATATTCAGCTGGTTGATGTGAGTAATCCTTTCCGGATTGTCGTTTTTTACAAAGATTTTAACCAGCTTGTTTTTCTGGATAATTTTCTTTCCCCCC
>JAUZOH010000569.1 GCA_030706565.1 Bacteroidota bacterium
AAAAAACTTGGTAATCAAATCATTTCCAATCTTTATCCTCAATAAATATGATCCGGGAGCAAGTCCGGAAACATCAACTTCTTTTCCAACTACGCCACAGATCTTTACACCCTGCATATTGTAAACGGACATTGCAGCATTGCCATCTAAGCCACTTACATACAACACATCCGATGCCGGATTTGGGTACAAAGCAACCCTTTCAGCGCCTGGATTTTTAACTTCCGCAACAGCCGTAGGAGACGAAGATATTGTTGTAATGATCCATTGTTGGTTGGTCTGATTCATGTATTCCCACTGATTTGCCCCTGCCCCGTCAGCAAGGTCGGCTGATACTATCCCCATTGCCTTCCCGCTATTTTGGTTAATAAGCCTGAAATATTGTGAATCGATACTATCAATAGTCCACTTCTGATTATAGCCGTTGTTATATGCCGCTAATTGAACTGTACCGCCGTTATCCATTGACGCATTGGTTACTTCCAGAGCTTTACCACTGGCAGGATCGGTTATTTTATAAAAACCTTCACCAACATCGGTGATCACCCATTGCTGATTTGTTCCGTTAATGTATGTACTTTGTTCAACCTTAACTCCATCTGTATTTACCTGTAAGGCTTTATCACTGTGACGGGCAACAATCTTAAACGTTTTTCCGGATTCTATCGCTTTATTGCTCCTATTTGTATATGGAGACAATTTCAGCAAATCGGCCTGTACATAACGAGGCCAATAGAAATATTTGTCGTTAAAAGAAGGCCCCCATGGTTCATAACAATTTACTGAGTATGAAATGGAATATTTTCCTGGCGTATATAAATCGTCATGAAAATTAGGCATGTAGTTCCAGTAATTAACTTCTTCGGGCACCTGGAAAAGCAAAATGGATTTAGTCCACGGCCCAACCGGAGTTGGCGCAAATGTAAGCTTTTCCTGACCACTCATGGGATCACTAATAAGCAGCGCATAATTACCGGGGCCAAGTTTCTTTGCATCATTAGCCACATAAGAACAAACGTGACTGGCACTATCTTTAATTGAAAACCATCCGTATTTGGTATTATAAAACTGCCAGGGCGTTGTGGCTCCGATTAAATCGCCCTTTTTGGCCCGGGCAATTTTCGTGTACCCACCAAGCCCGACATTTACACCACCATAGAGGTAATAATAATCGCCATCATCCAAAATGCTCTCGTAATCATATCCGGAAGGCATCCGGTCAATACTTTCCAGTTCGAGAGTTGACAAATTAAAGGAGGCCAAATAGTTTCTTCCTGTTGCCTGCGTGCTTCCTCCTGACGGATAATCAACTTCCACCAACATTTCCTTTAACTTTCCACCTTCAACAACACCATCTGCAACCCAAAATAGCTGGTTGGGATATCCGTTAGGATCAGGTTCCGTAGGAATAAAATATGTATTTCCATTTCCCCCAGCCTTACTGTACATGGTTGTGAGTTTTTTATTTTTATCCTGAACAACCATTGAATTGCGAACAAAATTTCCATTAGTAAAAACGTTGTCGAAAGGATTATTAGTTCCCAAAAAGGTATCGTTAAAGAACCAGGCAACGCGTCCATCGGGCAAAGTCACTGAAACATCATTGTCAGCGTTATACCACCCATAACCCGTTCTGTTATGATGCCACATGCAGGTGGTGTAAACATCAATTGTTCCGTCCGACTGGTCCAGCACCTCAACATCATCCAAATGGTAATCAGAAACCGTCCGATAATAAAACTTCAGAATCGCTGACGGATTTTTCGACTTAAACGGGAAACGGTATTGATGCCATCCTCCGTGACTATTTTTAGGATCTGAAGAATCATTATACCA
>JAUZOH010000570.1 GCA_030706565.1 Bacteroidota bacterium
CAAAAGTTTTTTTAAAAGCTGAATTAAGAGGCCTATCTTCTCATGGAATGATCCGGATCATTGATTATTTCAGATTATGGGAAGCAGGGCGCATCAATGTCCATCCCGATATAAAAATTGTGCATGAAACACCCAGTACAGCTGTTGTTGATGGCGACGGAGCCATTGGCATGATTGCTGCTACCCGTTCTATGGAAATTGCCATTGAAAAAGCAAAAACAGCCGGTACAGGCTGGGTATCGACAAGGAATTCCAATCATTACGGAATCGCCGGATACTATGCCATGATGGCCCTGGAGCATGATATGATCGGTGTTTGCATGACCAATGCCAATCCACTGGTGGCTCCTACCTTTTCTATAAGCCGCCTGCTGGGTACTAACCCGATTGCAGTGGCTATTCCTGCCGGGAACCAGCCGCCATTTGTAGCTGATTTTGCCACCACCCCTATTGCCCGTGGGAAACTGGCCGTTGCTGCCAAAAAAGGAGAAAAGGTGCCTCTGGGTTATGTCCAGGATAAATTCGGACATCCCTCTGACGATCCGAATATCCTGAAAGAAGGCGGTTCCATGCTTACGCTGGGAGGCGACAGGGTTCATGGAAGCCACAAAGGCTATTGCCTGGCTTCTATTGTGGATATTTTTTCGGCTGTGCTTTCGGGTGCCAACTTCGGGCCATTCGTACCCCCTTCAGTTGCCTATCTGCCGGTTTTAGACCAGAAAGTCGGCGAAGGAACCGGCCATTTCTTCGGTGCCATGCGTGTTGATGCTTTTCAAACCACCGAGGATTTCAAAGGTAAAATGGACAAGTGGATAGAAACATTCAGAAATGCAAAATCTGCAGAAGGCCAGCCTCCTGTGCTCATCCCGGGTGATATTGAAAGGGAACTTGAAGTGAAAATCCGCAAAGAAGGAATAAACGTCATTCCTGCAATCATCAAGGATCTGAAATCAGTTGCGGATAAACTTGGACTGGATTTTAAAGATCAGTAATCCAAAATTTAAAAGGTTTTCATTCAACCTTTATAAAAACAAAAAGTTGCAGGGAAAGCAAAGTGTTTATTTTTTCTCCCTGCAACTTTTTTTATGTTATTACTTTTCTTCTTACTTATAAAGCATAAGTCAGGCCAGCCATGATATTAAACCTTTGAGAAGGGTATTGGTTCCATTGGTAATATTTCGAAGCTGCCAGGTTATTGACATGTAGAAAGAACGAAAGGATTTTGGTATAACGGTACTCCATTGAAAGATTAACATCAACTACCGAATTCAGTTCTTTTGAAGTGGCTTTAGGAGTGAAAACTTCAGCATAACGTTTTCCTATGACAAAAATGTCACTCTTCAGGATAATTTTGTCTTTCATGTCATAACTGCCGGATAAGGTGAGGTCAAAATTTTGTTTATGCCAGGGTTGGTCAATCTTAGTCAGGGAATAATTATAAATATTTGCTTTAGCTGCTACTTCAATTTCAGTAGTAGGCCGGGTAATAAATTCGCCACTCAGATCAATAATATTCGGATTATCATAAACCACATTAAAAAGATTGCCAAGCTGGTTAGTCGTATCATTGACATAAAAATGCATATTGCCGGCTGAAGTAAAGGTTGCCCTGACATCAAAACTACTTGCAGAACTGAGATTGCCCTTCAACCCAAAATAAGCCGAAAGCAAACTGGTATTTTTCACAGGTAAACCCGGAACAATAAACTGGTTCTCGGAAGCCATCCTCAAATAACTGTTTTTCTGCAGACTGCCATCAACTCCGACATAGCCGGTCAGGAATTTATCAATGAATGTGTAAGAAAACATAGCCGAGGGATAA
>JAUZOH010000571.1 GCA_030706565.1 Bacteroidota bacterium
GATTGGGGATATGCCTATGTGGCCGTTCCCGGGAATCAAAAGGCAAAGGTACTTGTGTCCGACCGTGACGGGTTGTTCAGGAGTTTTATCTCAAATGGCACATTGCCTGAGTCAAGCAACATGTCTCAACCTCGCAAGGTTAACGATGGATGGGTATCCATGGGAACCTCATGGGATCTTGGCAAAGTGGGTGCTAATGGAGCTAAAAGTCTTGCAATGATCGCCTATGACGATATATACAGCATCCGTTATTTTGATGCCAATCTTCCTGCCTGGTGGAAACGCAATGGAATGACCATCGAGCAACTTCTGCCACAGGCATTGAGCGACTATGCCAATCTTTCGTCCGAATGTGCAAAGTTTGACAGCGACTTAATGACTGACCTTGAAAATGTTGGCGGCTCAAAATATGCTGCAATGACTTCACTGGTCTATCGCCAGTGTCTGGCTGCACACAAACTGGTTGCTGATGCCAATGGGAAACCCCTTATTTTTTCCAAGGAAAATTTCAGTAATGGTTGCATGGGCACTGTAGATGTTATTTATCCGGCATCTCCGTTTTTCTTTTTGTTTAGTCCTGAACTTTCCAAGGCCATGCTTCAGCCGATATTTGATTATGCCGCATCGTCCCGCTGGAAATTTCCGTTTGCCCCACACGATTTAGGAACTTATCCTCTTGCTCTGGGACAGGTATATGGCGGTGGAGAAAGAACCGAAGACAATCAGATGCCTGTGGAAGAAACAGGGAATATGGTCATCATGACGGCTGCTTTGGCAAAGATGGAAGGGAATGCCTCATTTGCAAAAGCCAATTGGCCTGTACTGGAAAAATGGTGCGAATATCTTCTCTCTAAGGGATTTGATCCTGAAAACCAATTGTGTACAGATGATTTTGCTGGACATCTTGCACATAACATAAATCTTTCTGCTAAAGCAATTGTGGCCTTAGGCAGCTATTCAATGCTTTGCGAAATGACCGGTAAAAAAGCCAAAGCTAAACAAGTACGCAAAAAAGCTGAGGAAATGGTAAAGGAATGGATTAAGCTGGCTGATGACGGTGATCATACACGGTTGGCTTTTGATCTTCCCGGTTCCTGGAGTCAAAAATACAACATTGTCTGGGATAAAATCCTTGGATTGAACCTCTTCCCCAATGAAGAAATTCAGCGTGAAATACAATTTTACAAAACTAAAGAGGCTGAGTTTGGACTGCCCCTGGACAGTCGCCAGCGTTATACCAAAAACGACTGGATAACCTGGACGGCAACTTTGGCTGACAGTAAAGAGGATTTTCAGCATTTGTTTAATCCTGTTTATGATTATGCCAATAATACTCCACAACGTGTTCCAGTATCCGACTGGTATATAACCGATAATGCATATATGGTAGGCTTTCAGGCCAGATCAGTTGTAGGTGGTTTCTTTATTAAGATGTTGTCCGATAAAGATGTCTGGAATAAATGGGTGAGTAAGGGAACAAATACTACCGGGCCTTGGGCTCCCTTAAAATAAATACCGCCGATAAGTAGGCTGTTATTTATTAAAAATAAATTATCCTTTAATTAATTACTCTGGTAATTATGCTCATTTCAGTTCGACAAAGGCTTTTGCCTTTGTCGAACTTATATTTTCAACAATACAACAACCTTATGTCTTATTTAAATGATTTATTGGCTATGATCCGTCAATTTTCCAAACTGCAAAACCTTATTTTACTCCATATTTCATTAATGTGTTGTATGGTTTCTGCTTTTGGCTCCTGTAAAAGCGAAGACA
>JAUZOH010000572.1 GCA_030706565.1 Bacteroidota bacterium
TCAGCTTTTAAAATTCCCGGATTGCCGGGATTAATGGGGAAACATATGTAAATCACGGATTGTCGTGCAACTGTAAACACCGCAAAAGGCTTTTACCAAAATATCCACTGTCTGCCACAGGCGGGGATAGAAAGGACGGCAAAAGTGGAAAACGCATCAACTCTATTTCTTTTTTAAATCAATCATTTTTATCAATCAATTTTTTATGGAAATATTTTGGAAAACAATCGCTGAATACAACTCTGCCACTTGGTTATATCAAATATTAATTGTCCTGACCGGTATAGTCCTCACAATTAGGCTTGTTAAAAATCCCAACCGGAAGATTAAGATAGCAATGAAATCCTATATGATTTTTCTTAATCTTTGGATAGCAATCGTTTATTATCTTATTTATTGTTCCGAACGAAAATACAATATTGTTTTGACCTTGTTTTGGGCAATTATAGCATTTATATGGGTTTGGGATCTAATAAAAGGACATACCTCATTCCAACGTAATTACAAATACGACATATTTGCTTATATTTTACTTGCAATGCCCTTTTTATATCCGATATTCTCTCTTAAACGGGGACTGGAATTTCCGGCTATTACTTCACCTGTAATGCCTTGCTCGGTTGCTGTTTTTTCGATCGGTTTATTACTGCTCTTTTCCGAAAAAGTAAATATGTATATCGTCCTTTTCCTCTGCCATTGGTCTATTATTGCCATCTCTAAAACCTATTTTTTCGACATCCCCGAAGATTTTCTTTTGGCAAGTACATCAGTTCCTGCACTATATCTTTTCTTTAAGGAATATTTTGCGAACAATCTACATAAGGACATGAAGTCTAAAGCTAAATATATAAACTTGTTACTCGTTATCATCTGCATTATTATCGGCGTACTATTAACCGCGACTTTATTCATTGGATTAAAGGGATAACGAATATTCAATTTTTTTATTGACAATCATGGTTGTCCGTTCAAAAATGATTCAACTGATATTATCCCAATTGCTAATGTGGCAGACAAAATATTAATATCAATCCCAAAACAGGTTGGATAGGACAAAATCTCAACTTTTTCCCTATATTAACTCGGTGGTTGTCAGCATAATAATAACATTTATTTTATGCTGAATCAAGCCGAGAGAAATTCCAAGTTTCGCTGAGTAATCTTCCTAGACTGTTTGCATCTCCGCATCTTTCCGTAAAAATGTATTGCGGGCAATTTCGCAAAGGATCAATAATTTAATAAGGTATAGGATTTTACCCTGTCTGCTAAAGTAAAAAATAAATTAGATTGATGCAGGTTCCAATCAATTTTGAAATTTGCAAACTCTTTAAAAGAAAAGTATCAAGACTAACAACTTTTTTACATCTCATTGTAGACTTTAATTGTGAATTTATATTTTTACATTGCTAAAATAAAGTATCACAAGGAAATTCTGTACAATTTTAAGTTAAAAAAAACCAACTTATTTTTATAAAATAAATGCTATGTTAAAAAATTTTCATTCTTATTCGTTTCCGTTCAAAAAGTATCTGTATTCATGGCTATTATTGACAGTAATGAGTTTATTACCAGTTACGGCCCAGATAAAATACGTACCCACCGATGAGCGCAAAGATGCGGGCATGGGCGTAGAACGGGTAGCAAGGTTCTTCACTCCTACCTATGAATCGAAAGTGGCACAAAAGAATAATGAAATCCGGTGGGTACAGATTGATTTAGGCGAAAGGAAAAAAATAAACGGA
>JAUZOH010000573.1 GCA_030706565.1 Bacteroidota bacterium
AGTGCATACTCAAGCCTGTCTACGAACTTTTCCTTTCCGCCCATTAATTCAACTAATTGATCAACGTCATGAGGGATAAAGTAACTGTAAGTCCAGGAACTTCCTTCATAAAATGGGCCCACCCAGGATTTCGGCCTAAGATCAGGGTCAACAGGAACCCACTTTTGGCTGACATCTCTGGCTCCAATAAAACCTTTATAGCCTTTGCTTTCTGCAGTCGCATCCCAAAGATTGATCCATTCTTTACTTCGCTTAAGATAGGCCTTATAATCATCCACCTTACCTAATCCTTTAGCCACAGTAGCGGCACAAAAATCATTATAGGCATATTCAAGGGTATAGGACGAAGATATCCTGCCATTGGGAATCCATCCCTGTTTCCGGTAAATATCAGGAAGCTCCCCGGATCCCTTGCGCTCGTTATCGGCATTAAATTTCATCACCCCATAAGCCTTTTCCCAGTCAATACCCGGGATACCTTTCACATAAGCATCGGCGATTATGTTATCCACATCATTTCCACCCTGGTCGCTGCCCGCTTCGTTTCCGGAAACAAAAGCATCGCGTACCATTTTGTTGTTTTTTAAGCGGTCTATAAAAGACAATATATTACCACGGACCATGCCCGGGTTAATTAAAACCTGTAGTGGAAACTCTGTTCTCCAGGTATCCCAGATGGCATACTGGTCGTTCCAGAATGGCTGGTCGCTTTTCCAGTGCGGGTTATCGCCAGTGAAATCCCGCGGCATCACCATGGTATGGTATAAAGCCGTATAAAACAATTTTTTTTGATCTTCCGTCGTTTCTACCCGGATCTTTCCCAGTTGTTTTTCCCAGGTATTCATTCCCGCCGTCTTTACCTGTTCAAAATCCCAGCCGGGTATTTCCGATTTAAGAAACTTTTCTGCATTCTCATAACTGGCTAAGGAAACAGCCACTTTCATCATAACCTGTTCTCCACTGGAGGTTTTAAAACTGCAAAAAGTACCGATTCGTTGCTCTGCAAATTCATCCTTGCTGTCTCTTTTCATTTCATTCTTATCGCTGAAAAGATTTTTATCTTTCCAGACACCGGCTTCAGTCACCGGTCTATTAAATTCTGCAACGAAATAGAATTTATAGGGATGGATGCAGTTCCATCCTCCCTGGGTATAAATCATCCCTTTAATTGTCCGTTGTTGTTTATCAATCTGTATGCTGTTTTCAAGAATACTCACCTTAGATTTCATAATATCCTTCGGTACGCTCTGAGAAGCATCAATCACGATTGAGGCGCTGTCTGACTTTGGGAAAGTAAAGCGGTAAATTGCACTGTGTTTGGAAGGACAGATTTCCGTAGTAATACCATATCGTTCTAACAGACATTTAAAATAATAGGCTTTAGTAACTTCGTTCTCAGCCGGAGAATCATGTTGTTCTTCGCCCACAGCAAGTCCAACCTGGGGTGATATAAGGAAATGGCCATACCTGCTGGCTCCTCCGGTTCCGCTAACGTGAAGCTGTCCGAATCCCCTGGTCGGCATTTTGGGATTATATCCCGAAGTAGAACCTTTGACAGATTGAGGAGAAGGATTGATGCAACCGAAAGGCATCTGAGGGCCTAAAACGCAATTGCTGGCACGTGTACCTATAACCCCGATTTTGGTGTCCACGTAATCAACTACATTTTTTTGACCTGAGGAAGTTTTTGTTTGTTTCCCATATTTTTTATTTTGCGCAAAACAAAAG
>JAUZOH010000574.1 GCA_030706565.1 Bacteroidota bacterium
AAAGGGAAATGTCATGCTTATTAGCAATTAGGGTTTGGTATGAAATAGTATTTTCATTTACAAAGGTTTGCTTTTTGTAGCCCCCTGCTGTCCCTGAAGTATTTGTAGTTGTTTGTGCCAAACGAGTTGCCAGTGAATTGGTAGCTGTATAGGGGACATAAGTTTTGTAATTATAATCTGTATTATCAAGGTTAATTGTTGTTTTTAAGGAAAGTCCCTGGGCAAGCTGATATTCAGCAAAGGCAGAAGTAATTGTCCGGAAAATTGTTTTCTGTCCCACTATATTATGAAGTTTCCCAATAGGGCTATTGGCTGAATTGCTCCATTTATACTGTCCATTGTTTCCAAAATTTGGATAAAGCCCGACGGTATCTTCCTGTACGGGACTATAGCTCACTAACTGGTGTAAAATATTATCCTTGCCTTCCACCCCGGGATCATTGTTTATTGAATAGGTGGGGGAAAGATTCAGGCCGAACTTGAGTTTTTTACTGGCAGAAACTTCTACATTAGCTCTTGCAGAATAACTGGTATAATCCGTACAAATTATCATACCATCCTGATGGGCATAGTTACCCGAGATATAATATTTTGCTGTTTCATTACCTCCGGTTGCGGAAATTTGATGATTTTGTATTATTCCCTTTCTAAATGCTTCGTTCTGCCAGTCAATAAAACGAAGACCTGCATGATTCGGATCAAGCCAACGATCATCTATCATATAGTTGGTATTAAATTGACCCGCACTTAAACCTAAAATTGCACGCCTCTGATCGGTAGTTTGATCAGCAGTCCTTATCGATGTGGGGGTTGAAGAGGCCACCCATTGAGCATTAATCATTTCGATTGATCTGTCGATCCATTCCTTAGAACTTAACATATCCAGCTTCCGGTTAGCCTCTGCAAAACCGGCATAGCTGTTGACACTGATTTTAGGTTTACCGGCTTGCCCGCTTTTTGTAGTGATCAATACAACCCCATTGGCGGCTCTTGATCCATAAATAGCAGCTGCAGCAGCATCCTTCAGTACCATAATGGATTCTATATCATTGGAGTTTAGGTTATCCAAAGGATTTCCATTTTCATAATTTCCGGATTTGTTAGGAGCTGCAGTAGCTAGAGGAAAACCATCTACTACATATAAGGGTTCGTTCCCGGCAGAAATTGAACCTGCTCCTCTTATATTAATGCTAAATGGCTTACCCAGGGCGCCCGTGGTTTGTTTAACCTGCACCCCGGCCATTTGACCGACCAATGCCTGATCAACCCGCACAAGAGGCCTTTCATCCAAATTGGTTGCATTAAATGAAGCTACGGCACTTGTCACATCATGTTTCCTTTGAGTTCCATATCCAATCACAACCACTTCATCTAAGTTTTTTGCTACTTCTACCAATTGAATATCGATAATGCTCTTCCCTGCAGCCGAAATCCGTTCAGTCGTATATCCCAGGTAAGAAAAAACAAGTATGGCATTAGGGTCTGATAAATCAAGAGAATATTTTCCATTAACATTTGTTGTAGTGCCTAAAGTGGAGCCTTCAACGATTATGTTAACCCCAGGTAAGGGTTCTCCAGTTACTTTATCTGTAAGTGTTCCAGAAATTGTATGTGTTTGAGCAATACAACGGGGGGTAATAACAATAAATTTATTGTTGAATTTCCTATAGGTCAACGTTGAATAGGCAAAAAGTTTATCCAGCAAATCATCTAGTCTG
>JAUZOH010000575.1 GCA_030706565.1 Bacteroidota bacterium
CCTGAATAAGCTGATAACTCCTACTATTTTCGAATAATTTTAATTTTGAATGATGTTTAGACAAATTCTTATTATCGGTGCGGGTGGTTTTCTGGGAACTGTTTCCCGTTTTCTTACTTCAAAATACATACAGGTATATTTCCCTTCTTCTTTTCCTTTAGGAACGTTTATTATTAATGTTCTGGGATGTTTTCTCATTGGCCTGTTCTATGGATTTTCGGAAAAGAGCAGTTTGGTTACCCCGGAATTGCGAATGTTTCTGACCGTCGGTTTTTGCGGAGGATTTACGACTTTTTCAACCTTTGCCAACGAGAATCTGACCATGCTGCGGGATGCGGAATTTTTCTATTCCCTTTTGTATGTCGGGCTCAGTATCTTTCTGGGAATACTTGCTGTATATCTTGGTAATTTACTAACAAAAATTATTTAATTATGAAACGAACATGTTTGCAAATAAACACAAAACACGAATGGAAATAGCAAACATGGAGTTCCATACGACCTTTGAAAATTAAACTATATTCGTATGAAAACCGAAGGAGAAGCAAAACTCTTAAAGATATTTATTAGTTCTACGGATAAATTCAAGCATAGACCTTTGTATGAAGTGCTTGTATTTGCTGCCAAACGCTACGGCCTGGCAGGGGCAACAGTACTTAAGGGAGTCATGGGATTTGGCGCCAGCAGCATGGTCTATTCCTTGAAAATCTGGGAAGTGACGGAAAAGGTCCCTATGGTGGTGGAAATGGTTGATGAGGCTGAAAAAATTGATGGTTTCTGTGAAATCATTACTCCTTATTTTGATAAGGTAAAAAATGGATGCATTATGACTGTTGAAAAAACGGAAGTTTTGTTATATAAACCAGGGATGAAGAAGGGTAAGACCAGGTAATAAAATTTTCAGAAACGAAAAAAGAGGTGAAGCACACCTCTTTTTATTCTTTCTTTTTGTTGGTACTTATTCCAAGTAGTTTATATAGCGGACAAAAGCCAATGAGGCTTGTTACAATGGCAATACTTGCAAGGATAAGCAGGATGACGGCCAATGCTCCTGAGATTACATCTATAAAATACAGAACAAAAATGACGACAGCAACCAGTATCCTGATTGTCCTGTCCGTAGATCCCATGTTTTTTTCCATGTAAATATGAATTTAGTTAATACATCAATATAATTCTTTTGCAATGGCAATTGCTGCGATGGTTCCGTCGGCAACAGCCGTAGTAATCTGGCGGTATTTCTTACTGATTACATCGCCCACTGCATACACTCCGGGTATATTGGTCAGCATATCTTCATCAGTTTTGATGTATCCCCACTGGTCGAGAACGAGTTTGCCTTCAAATAGCTGGATATTGGGTTTGAAACCGACAAAGATGAAGACGCCATCGCTTTCAATGGTTTCTCTTGTTTTACTCTTCAGATCCTCAATTTCCGTCAGCATTTTATCCCCTTTTCTGGTAAATGAACGGGGTTCGTGTTCAAAAAGGATATGAATCCCGGGATTGGCAAATACTTTGTCCTGAGCCCTTTTGTTGGCATTGAACTTATCAAACTGATGGATAATCGTTATTTTACGGGCAAAATGACTGATAAATTCAGATTCTTCCACAGCCGAATTGCCTCCTCCGATTACTACCACTTCTTTATCGGCATAATACTTGGCATCGCAGGTTGCACAGTAGGA
>JAUZOH010000576.1 GCA_030706565.1 Bacteroidota bacterium
CCAAAGTTGTTTTTAATAAAAAAACTGGCAAATTCGTGATGTGGTTTCATCTTGAACTTAAGGGGAAAGGCTACGGGGCTGCTTTGGCTTCTGTGGCTGTTGGTGATGAGGTAATCGGACCCTACAAATATCTTAGGTCATATCGTCCCGATGCCGGACAGTGGCCCATTAATTTTAAAGATGAATGGAAACAAAAATCTGATGGGGACGATACACTCAAATGGTGGACGAACTCATGGACGAATGCAGTAATTAATGGATTGTTTGTAAGAAATGATTTTCAAAAAGGACAGATGTCCAGGGATATGACTATTTTTGAAGATGATAATGAAAAGGCTTATTTAGTAAGTTCTTCAGAAGAGAACCTCACCCTTCATATTTCTGAACTTAGTGATGATTATCTTTCCTTTACTGGAAAATGGAAAAGGATACTTCCTGCAGGGCATAATGAGGCACCTGCTCTGTGCAAATATAACGGTAAATATTATTTGATTACTTCGGGTTGTACCGGTTGGGCTCCAAATGCTGCCCGTTCTGCTGTAGCTGACTCTATTTGGGGTAATTGGACTTCCCTGGGTAATCCTTGCAAAGGGAATGATGCTTCAATAACGTTTAACTCCCAGAGTACTTATATTTTACCGGTTCAGGGCAAAAAGAATGCTTTTATTTTTATGGCCGACAGGTGGAATCCGGATAATCCCATAGACGGCCGTTATGTTTGGCTGCCCCTGGTATTTGAAAATGATCGGCCTGTTCTTTGCTGGTATGATCATTGGAAGCTGGATTTCTTTAAAAAATGATGACTTTGTTTTAAGTGAAGCCCTCAATTATATTCCTGTTTCACAATTGATTTTATGTTTGGAACAGAATTGTCTGACAAGATTGGCTTGTTCTTTATAAAATTCATGATAGGTTGAAAATTGCCTGATCCTGTTGCTGTAGTTCCAGCCGCTGAAAAAAATCTGATCAGTAAAGGAAATGGCTTCCAAGATATGCGTAATGTTTTGTTTTACAATATTGGGCGTGGGATAAGGTTCTATATGAACCAGGGTCTCACGTCCATTTTTTTTCAAGTGCTTTAATGCATTTATCCTTTCTCTGTAAGGGGCAGAATTAGGCTCCCAAAGACTACGGAATTTTTCATCTATTGAAACCAGACTGATTCCATAAGTATTATTGCATGGAAATCTTTGCCAGTCAGCAAGTTCGGCAGGCAAAATACCCTTTGTCAGAATTGAACAGGGAATTCCATAGGAATTGATCAAAGCAATGAGTTTAAGGCTCATTTCAGTTACTTCCGGATAACCCATCATGAAAGGATCTGTTGTTAAACAGAGATGAATAGATTCTGGTTTCCTTTTCATCCTTGACAATTCTTTGCTTAGCAATTCCAGGGCATTTGCAACCAGTTTGGGTTGGCACCATTCATTGTAGGTTTTGACACGGCCATGGGAATGTGCCATCATATAAGCATAACATGGGTAGCTGCAACCATGACTGCAGCCCAGTGCATGATTGATGCAGTAGAAATTAAGGCCACTCTTATATAATAATGTTTTACGAATTATAGTTTCCATATTTATACTTAAGAAGAACATACAAAGATAATACCTGTTTGCTTTTTTTCTGTTGATTTATACTCTAATAGATTATATGTAAAGTCTTTAAAGTACATGTGATTTATGGA
>JAUZOH010000577.1 GCA_030706565.1 Bacteroidota bacterium
GGACTTGCACCCTCTGGAAAAATTTGCACACTTATCGCTTGCTAACGTAAAGTTTATTTGTATTTTTAATCTTTTTCAAGAGCTTACGATAAGTGTGCGCTCCTGCTCATGCAGGGCGCACACAAAAACTATATGTCAATTGGGGTTTAGGTGCGTACAACAAAGTTCGCAGTCCGCAACAACGGCATCGGGGTTCGACAGGAACGAAGCCCGCAATCCCCAACTGCATATAGTTCCGAACGTTATGCTGCATGTTAAAACCCATGATAGAAGAATAGTGGATCAATTTTAAATTTTCATTAAAAGTACTTATCTTTGTACTTAATTAAATACTTAAAATTAAATATCATGATTGCAGCCAACTATTCAGAATTCAGGAAAGAACTCAAGAACTATCTTGACAGCGTTGAGAATAATCATGAAACTCTTATCATAAAAAGAGGATCAGGTAAAGGATCTGTTATAATATCACTTGAAGAATATAACTCAATAATGGAAACTCTTCATCTTTTAAGTTCACAAAAGAATGCCCAAAGACTTTTTGAGTCAATAAATCAGATGAATAGCGGTAATACAGTTCACCATGATTTAATTGAAGAATAATGAAACTTGTTTTTTCACAGATAGCGTGGGAAGATTATATTTTCTGGCAAAAAGAAGATAAAAAGATTTTAAGAAAAATAAACGACCTCATTAAGAGCATTCAAACAAATCCGTATGAAGGAATCGGAAAGCCAGAACCACTTAAATATGATTTGGCGGGCCTTTGGTCAAGGAGGATTGACCTTGAACATCGATTAGTGTATAAAGTTGAAGGAGATAATCTCTATATTTATAGTTGCAGGTATCATTACGATAAATAAACACGCAGCATAACAACCGGTATAGCCAATAAGGGATTTAGGATAGTGCCAAGGTCAGGATCAGCTCCTACTTCATTGTAACTTGATACAGAATTCGCTCGCAATCCCTTACTGGCCATATTATCAGCCGTTAGCGATTATTGTAAAGTAACACACTACAGATTTGCTTTTTAGTTGCAGACAATAGAGCAATATGGAAAAAGAAGAGATTTTTAACATAAAAACAAGAGCTGAATGGAGAAATTGGCTTGAAAACAATTTCAATACAAAGCAAGAAGTTTGGCTGGTATATGCTAAAAAGTCAACTGGCAAACAACGCATTCAGTACAATGAAGCAGTTGAAGAAGCCCTGTGTTTTGGATGGATAGACAGCACAAATAAAACACTTGACAAAGACCATACGATTCAGCGATTTACACCTAGAAAAACTAAAAGTAATTATTCGCAACCAAATATAGAACGACTGAAATGGTTAGCCCAAAACAATTTAATTCATAGTTCGTTTCTTGAAAAAGTACAGGAGATTATTTCGCAAGAGTTTATCTTTCCCAAAGACATATTAGATGAAATCAAAAGAGATAAAGCTGCTTGGAATAACTATGTAAGGTTTTCAGATTCATATAAACGAATACGAGTTGCCTATATTGACAGTGCAAGAAAACGACCAGAGGAATTTACTAAACGACTGACCAACTTTATTCAAAAGACACGTGAAAACAAACTTATTCCAGGATTTGGTGGAATTGACAAATATTATTAGCCTGAATTATAATAGACTTTAATACGACAGAAAAAC
>JAUZOH010000578.1 GCA_030706565.1 Bacteroidota bacterium
TACATTTTGAATTTACCTTTGCCCAGGAACGATAAATTGGCGGTTAATTTTCTGGGCGACCAGTCCGTCATAGCCCCCATATACCAGTCGCCATTATTTGCCTTCCTGGCCATCAATACATAATTACCTACCTTGGAAGACAGAGCGATGGTTGTATCCCAAACAGAGGGCACAGGCCCTAAAAATTCCATGCATTTGGATTCTTTATAATAATGGGTAGGGCTGTCGCAAAGCATTTGTAAAGGACTTTCATATACAACATACATAGCAAGCTGATGGCAACGGGTACCAAGGCTCATGGGCTCGGTTCCTACAGGCTTCCAGGCATCTTTCTGGGCATTAATCATAGCTCCCGGAGTATAATCCATAGGGCCGGCAGCCATACGGATAAAAGGAAGATTCAAATTATGATCGGGCCCTATCCTTTTTTCTCCATCGCCCTTGCTTTGCTCATTGCCGAACACACCTTCGGATGTCATCACATTCGGGTAGGTACGATTCATCCCTACCGGTTTATAGGCTCCGTGAAAATCCACAAGCAGCTTGTATTTTGCAGCCTGACTGGCCACACGTTCATAGAAATTCACCATTTCCTGGTCATCACGCTGCATAAAATCCACTTTAATGCCCTTAATACCCCATTTCGCAAACTGTTCAAGGGTTGCCTCCAGTTGATTATCCAGTGCCAGCCAATTTACCCACAAAAGTATATCAACATTTTTCTGACGTCCATAAGCAACCAATTCTTCAATATTTACATCGGGATTAACTTTTAAGAGATTGCGGGTATCGCCCCATCCTTCGTCCAAAAGCACATATTCTATCCCATATTTCGATGCAAAATCTATATAATATTTATAGGTTTCCGTGTTGATCCCTGCACGAAAATCCACTTCGTAAATATTATTATAGTTCCACCAGTCCCATTGAACTTTGCCGGGTTTTACCCAACTGAAATCGCCCCTGGCAGGTTTTGAAAGTTGATAAACAAGCTGATTTTCCAACAATTCATTATCCTCGCGTGCAATCATCAATACACGCCAGGGAAATTGCTGTGGCCCATTGATCTTTGCGATGAAGTTCTCCCTTTCAGTCACTTTTTTGTTCCGGTCGCCTTCTACTTTAGTTTCTTTTGGATAAAAAGGGAATACACCCTGAATCTGTCCCTCGCCTTTACCCCGTACCCACAATCCTGCATAATTGTAAAGGCCGGATTCGGTAAGTAAGAGCTTGATTCCATTACTCTCAAACAAAACCGGCAAGCTGGCTAACTTATCAGCATCAATCTCTCCAATGCTATAATTTTTATAGGTTCTTTCATTATGAGAGAAAAAACTATTTTCCTCAGGGTACCAAGATTTGCCATTTTTATCAAAACTAAACCCCACTTTTTCATCCAGCACCTTGTATTCCTTCTTATAAGAAGTTATCCATCGCCAGGCGACACCATTATTATACGCCCTGCATTCAAGGGAAAGCCCGTTGTTAAAATCAAGATGCAGTTGATTACATCTGTCCTGTATAGATTTACTCTTCTGCCTTACAACAGGAGTCAATAATTCATTGATAAAAGTCCTTTTTGTACCCACTACTTTCCATCCTGCTTTTCTGGGAGCATCTGTGGTA
>JAUZOH010000579.1 GCA_030706565.1 Bacteroidota bacterium
AAGTTTGGAATTACTTCTATTTATCCCGACTTCCCGAGGTATTCTCCGGAAAAACCAGGCAGACATAACAACATCATTTGGCCTATGGTTAACGGTTTTTATGCCTGTGCATCAATTGTATCTGGAAATTATGAATCCTTTTCCAATGAGTTGTTTAGCCTTACTCATTTGGCACTTGATGCAGATAAAGGTGATTATAATTTCAGGGAAATATACAACCCTTATTCCGGAAAACCTGATGGAGGTTACCAAGCCAGTGGAAAAGACCAGCCAAATCATCACTGGGAATCGTGTAAGTTACAGACATGGTCGGCAACTGCATATATTTCGATGGTAATCAAGGGATTGTTTGGACTTAACTGTAATGGTCAGACTATATCTTTTACTCCATTTCTGCCGGCAGGTATTCATTATGTCGAATTAAGAAACCTGGCTTATCGTCAATCCTTTTTGGATATTTCAATAAAGGGGAAAGGGAAAACGGTTAAAAAATTCACCCTTGATGGCAGGGAAAAAACGATTCATTCACTGGATTCAAAAATAAAAGGCAGACATAAAATATCTATAGAACTTGATTGAAACTGAAGGAATTATTCTTCGGTTTTGCTGGCGGAATGATATTGCAGAAGCCAATCATAAGGGCGAGGATGGATGATTCAGTTGTTATCCCCGGCCACGTTGCAGTTCTTGTGATTTTTAGATGATTATATGTTGTAATTAATTAATAAACAGTTGGTTGTCTTTTTGTTTTTTTATATTTATTGAATTAATCATTTTTATATTTTAGGCTATTTTTAAATTACTTTTAAGTTTAATCGAATATATTAATAATCATATTATTGCAAATTTATTATGAAGAAGTTAATTCTTATTTTATCTGTTTTCAGCTTTTCATATTTGACTTTATTTTCACAGGCTAAAGAAGAAAAAAAATCCTACCTCAATGCCGCAGTCAATTACACGACTAATTCAGTATATGAGGGGCGTTCTGATTCAATAGTGACTCCTTATATAGGGACTTCTATAGATTATCATTTCCGTTCGGGAATTTTTGTGAGCGGGGCTTTAAATTTTTATCCCAATCGTCAGGATAATATACTGGATCTGGGAACTTTGGGAGTTGGATATGAGTTCCAGCTTATCAAAGATAAGCTCAGTGGCAGTATAAGTTATACCAAAAATTTTTACAGCAAATATAGTACACAGGTCAATTCCGAAACCAAAGGTGCAGTTGCAGCTGATTTATCCTTTGATTTTACCTTTTTCCAGTTATCCTTGGATGGGGACTATGATTATGGAGAAAAAACTGATGGTACACTTTCTGCTTCCATAAGTAAAGGTATAGAAACATTCAAAATTGCAGGAAATGCATTATCCATAACACCTACAGTGACTGTTTTTGCCGGGACCCAAAATTTATACGCCACCTATCTAAAGAAGCGGCCCACCAAGGTAAAAGCCAATAAAGGCAAAAAAGATAATACTGTTGCTTCTTCCATAATAGACACGTATGAAGCTGCCTATTCTAAATTTGAACTCAAAGATTTTGATGTTTCTTTACCTGTCAGTTATACTTATAAAATATTTACATTTAGCATAA
>JAUZOH010000580.1 GCA_030706565.1 Bacteroidota bacterium
GCACTGTCCGAGGGGAATTATGATTATGCATTGGAATTGCTGAATGCCACAGATGCATATCCCGAAAATCTGGGTGAAGGGAAACTCTATGGCACGCAGGAAAACGACATAAATTACTTTAAAGGCTGTGCATACGAAAAACTGGGTGATAAGAAAAAAGCTGTCGAATATTTTGAAAAAGCTTCCAAAGGGCTGGATGAACCCACGCAGGCATTCTTTTACAATGACCAGCAACCCGATAAAATTTTCTACCAGGGACTGGCATGGCGCAAACTCGGCAATGAGGATAAAGCCCGCAGCCGGTTTAACAAACTGATTGCTTTCAGCGAAAAGCACCTTTTCGATAAAATAAAAATAGACTATTTTGCTGTTTCCCTGCCCGACCTGTTGATTTGGGACGACAATCTGGACCGTCGTAACCGCATCCATTGTAATTATTTAATGGGTCTGGGGTATTTGGGATTGGAAAATAAAGCCGAAGCCCTATCCTCACTGCAAAAAACATGCAGTATGGATATTAATCACATGGGTGCACAGATTCATCTTAAAATGGCTCAAAATTTATAATATTCAGAAAATGAAAAAAGCATTAATCATTGCCCTGGCTTTCAGCATATTTACATTAGCTGTAGGCCAGAAAGAAGTACAATCCCTGCAGCTGGCCGGCAAATGGCAGTTTAAGGCAGATCCTTCCGATCAGGGAATCAACGAACAATGGTATGCCCAAAATTTTCATGATTTCGTTTCACTTCCCGGATCTATGGCTACCAATGGCCTGGGAGATGATATTACATTAAAAACACCATGGACGGGTCAGATCGTTGACTCGTCCCTTTATAAGTCACCGGAATATGAAAAATACCGCCAGCCCGGCCATATCAAAATACCGTCCTGGCTTCAGCCGGTGAAGTATTACAAAGGCGCGGCATGGTATCAGAAAAGTATCATTATTCCTGCCTCCTGGAAAGGGAAGCATTTGGAATTATTCATAGAACGCAGCCATTGGGAAACAACAGTCTGGCTCGACAATCACCTCATCGGCATGCAGAACAGCCTGAATACCCCGCAGGTATTTGACCTGGACAAGTATTTAAAGACTGGGAAACACAAGCTGACCCTCAGGATTGACAACCGGGTAAAAGTCATAAACTTTGGACAGAATTCGCACAGCATCTCCGACCATACCCAGACAAACTGGAACGGGATGATTGGCAGGCTTTGCATTAACGCCCGCCCTGCCCTGTTCATCAACGATGTTCAATTGTTCCCTGATTTAAAGTCCAGACAGGTAATTGCAAAAATCAAAATCAGGAATTTATCGGGCAAAGCAGTACAGGCTAATCTCAAACTAACCGCCATACCTGAAAATCCGCAAGAAAAATCATTGATCTCCAAGGCTGAAACCGTCAAAGTAAATTCAGACAGCCTGTCCCTTGAAGTTGCCTGCAACATGGACAATAACCCGCTCCTATGGGACGAGTTTCATCCCAACCTCTATAAGATGAAAATCACCCTGACTTCCGGGGGAAACGCCAAAGATGAAAAAAACATCACCTTTGGCATGAGGGAATTTA
>JAUZOH010000581.1 GCA_030706565.1 Bacteroidota bacterium
GTAATTGTAATTTGTTGTACTACCGGAACGGGTCACTTCAATGATTCCTTCATCCGTATGAATTAAAGAAAGATCTTTATTGCCGTCGTATTCAAAATTACCGCAATAATAACGACTGATCGAGGTGCTATCTTTTGTCACTTTGCAAAGCTTTTCCCCCTGGCATCGTAAATATAGCTGATGCTTTTATTTCCATCTTTTAAAAGAACGCAGGGTAAATTTAAAAAATTATACGATTCTTTCCCCCTGTTTTATTATGGTTTTTCAGTAAATCCCAACTTTCTCCAAAGTTACAATCTAATTTTGCAAGCCTTAATGAGTGTATTCCTCAAATAATTCGTTTTGAACTCAAATGAAAAAGCTTACTGTATTGTTTTTGTTTATCCCTTTATTTGCTCATGCGCAAAATACATTCAAAGCAATTGTCAAAGACAGCCTGACTCATGAACAGCTTACCGGACGAATATTTAATGTTGCATTACGAATTAAAATTTAGCATAAGTTTGTTGCATTTATATTTCTGACTCTCAATTAAAAAGAGTCAGAAATATTAACTTCCAATAAAATCACACCTGGAAGGAAATGAAAAAACAATTTCCCTTTTATAAATTCTTCATCAATACAAAACCTCAATTCTATTTGCTTTGTGTGGCATCCAGTGCTCCGATCACAAAGAACAACGGGGCATTCCAGTTAATGGCAATTTCATTGGTTGAATAGCTGCACTGTTCGTCTACATAAGATTTTGCCGGAAAGGTTGACCGTTGAACCTTATCCCCGCAATCTTTCATAACCACTGTATTGGGCCCTCCGACCAGAAAACCGGGAACTGGTTCTTTAACCCCGTCAGCGGCGGAAATACGGTGATGGATATTCTTGGGCGACTGCGTACCGAAACCGGTCACAAAACAATAACCGGTAGGATTTTTTCCCAACAGATAATCCACATTTTCCTGAAAAGCCGTCAGGTACTTTTTATCAGCAGTAAACTTATAAGCCATCCATTCAACTATAGCCTGATTGGCAACATCAGAATTGCTGCCCCATTTAAAAATGTCAAGGCTGACTTTGCAGGCAGAAGCATTAGCTTTATCTGCCAATATGGATGCCCGGGAAATTAATTGTTTTTGGGCAATCATTTTATAATCATTAAACTTATGATCATTGGATAAAGCAAGAGACATAAGCCCCAAAGTACTGACATTCCCCCATGAAGGAGCTTCAGCTTTCCCGTTTAAAATATCTTTTTCGTTCAACCAGGATTTATTTCCGGTAGCCAGGCACATCTCGGACTTGGCCCAGAAAAATTCATCGTCTAAAACCTCATCGCCATAAGTTCCGGTACTAATATCCGACGGCTGGATATAATATTTAGCAGGATTTAAATTTGCCCATTTCATAGCCTTTGTAGCAGCAAGTAAACAGGTTTTGGACAATGTTTTCAGACTGGCAATTTTGCTGTTTGAAAAAACACGTGATGCCATGGCCATGACAGCAGCGAAATCAAGAGTTGCTGCAGTTGATTTTTCCACCACATAACGGGGAGCAACCGCTTTGTCGGGCATCA
>JAUZOH010000582.1 GCA_030706565.1 Bacteroidota bacterium
GAGGTTTGGTAAAGGGTAAAAACAATCGCTAACTGCAATCATTCTTTCAACGGTATTTCCTTAAATATACTTGCTGCAGGCAAGTTCTAATTCGTGATAAGAAATCAAGGGCATTGATACTTATTCGAATTGAAAGGAGTATATGGTTCTATCCGGCTTTGATACCACTTTTTGCGATACACGGTCTTTTAAGAACCTGAATTTCTAAGTGAAGGTTTTTGAAAACCTGCTTAACATTTTCATCAATCAAATCTACAAAAAAATAAGGACATATCCCAAACCGGAATATGTCCTTGTTTTTTGTTTCTGTGCAGGTTACAAAAACTTTAATTTTTTTTCTTTCCTTTTTTAGGGGCATTCAGGGCTTTTGCAATGGCTTTTTCGACCAGAGGGCCCATGACCATATAGCCTTCTTTGTTGGGATGAACTCCATCCTTTGAATATTCAGATTTCATTCCTTTACGGGAATCAACCAGGGATGAATAATAATCCAGATAAACACAGGCATGGGTGTCGGCATAACTTTTGATCATTTTGTTTAAGGATACAATTTTCTCAGCCGGATTTAATCCTTTTCTCCAGGGATAATCATAGACAGGCAGAACGGAACAAAGTACCACTTTTATGCCATTTGCTTTTGCAAGTTCGCTCATTGAGCTGATGTTGTCCATGATCATTTCGAGGGTTGAAGGGCCGGTATTCCCGGCAATATCGTTGGTCCCGGCAAGAATGACTACAACAGAAGGCCTTAGTTTGATGACGTCTGCCCTGAACCTGACCAACATCTGGGGTGAGGTTTGCCCGCTTATTCCCCGGTTGATATAGGGTTTCCCGGCGAAGAATTCGGGATTGACCCTGCTCCAAAAATCTGTAATAGAATTGCCCATGAAGACGACCCTCTTTTCTCCCGAGCCAGGTGCTGAAATTTTTGCATTTTCATCACGGTAGCGGTTAAAGTTTGGCCAATCCTGGGCTTGAACCATCTCTCCCATAAAAAAACTTAAAAGGAGGATTGAAAATAAATAGTTTATAGACTTCATTTTAGATTTGTTTTGTAGATAAAAATTTAATAGATAGCCTCAAAAGTATGGATAATTCTAATGCAGGTAACAATCCTTTAAATAAATATTTCCAGGCAGAACATATAATGGGAATGACGAAAAATTAGTCGAGGTTTTTCCATGGAATTTTGCAAAAAATTTTCTCAGTAATAAGGATTGGATATTCCAATCCGGATATGCTCTTTTTTATTGTATAAAATTCTTGAAGGTTTCCAGGATAATAAAAATAATTTAAAAAACAGATTAAAAGATTATTAATAAGCTTTAATGAAATTGGAAATTTAAGTAAAAATGACAAAATTTCCGGATTGGCTAATTTTTATCTTATTCCTGGATTTATTTTTCATAAGTTAAATAATAAACTATTATACAATTAAATAATCTAATTACATAAAGTAATACATAAGATTAATGAAATTTATGAAACTTCAAATGCCCTGATTTTGCAGAAGGACTAAAAAAATATATTATATTAGCTGTAAAGTTTAGAAAGGTTGATAA
>JAUZOH010000583.1 GCA_030706565.1 Bacteroidota bacterium
CGGACAATGGTTGTCCAAGGGAAAGAGCCCTGGAAATCGGGATATGAGTTGTTTAAAAAAGACCAGAGGGCTTCATACAATTATAAAATGAACGGCCCCTTTGAGTTTGTCTCGCGTATGGGAGCTAATCCCGGTGAGCCTAATTTGCATAAAAAGGCTTTTGAAGACGATTGTCTGGCTGCCTATTACAATGCTTTGCAATGGGTGATTACCGGTGATAAAAGGTATGCGGCCAAGTCCATTGAAATTATGAACGGTTATGCCCCAGCACTTAAAGGGGTTATCAACCATGACAAGGAGCTGATGGCCTCGTTGTGCGGCTTTCTGATTGTCAATGCAGCTGAAATAATACGCTATACCCATGCGGGATGGAAGGATGCAGATATTGCTGTTTTTGAAAAAATGGTTAGTACTGTGCTTTATCCGGTTATTGAAAATTTTGCCACCTTTGCCAACGGGAACTGGGATGCCGCCTGTATCAAAGGAATGATGGCCTTTGGGGTCTTCCTGAATGACAAAGCAATGTTTGACAAAGCTGTAAATTATTACTACAAAGGAGAAGGGAACGGCAGTATAATCCACTATGTGATTAATGAATCGGGGCAGTGCCAGGAGAGTGGCCGTGACCAGGGGCATACACAATTCGGACTTGGCTGTCTGGCAGAGGCATGTGAGGTGGCATACAAACAGGGATTTGATCTTTATGGTGCCGAGGATAACCGGTTGTTGAAGGGATTTGAATATACAGCCAAATATAATCTGGGTTTTGATGTGCCTTTTCAGGAATGGCTAGACCGTACCGGCCAATACCATCATACGGTGATCGCATCTCAGGACAGGGGGCGCTTTCGCGGAGTGTATGAAATAGTATGGAATCATTATCAAAAACGAAAACACCTGAATCCCTTCTATACCCGTATGACTGCCGATAAAATACGTCCGGAAGGATCACCCTGGACTGCTGATCATCCGGGATATGGCACTTTGCTTTTTTCATTGCCGTGAAGGAATGAAGAATGGCATTACTCCAATATCAGATTGGAAATCGAATATATTTTATCCTAGCCGGGATCTTTGTTTTTGGGTAATTACCTTGGAATTAATTGTGAAAAATTCCGGTATTTATTTTAATAATGACTGTAATGGAGATTGTACCGAACATGTGTAGTAATAATCGGATGGTAAATGGCTAACGTGCTTATTTATCAGGGAGATTAGTTGATTTGTGATAAAAGGTTTTGTTTTAGATTTACGACAATATCTTCAGAACTTGCACTAATAATGGGGGGCTCGAATCTTAACCTTGTCTTTGAAGACAGGAATTAATTCTGCGGAATGGATGTAGAAGATATATTATAAAGCAAGGTGTTTATTATCAGGTGCTTTATCTATTTTCGAGGGTCTTTATTTTTGATTGACTGATTGAAACTAAAGGCTTAAATGCGAATCAATCACTTTAGTCTTATGAATTTTTTTCAAAATATTTCAAAAGTTTAGGCCTCAGGACTTTGCTTACCGGTATTGTCCATTTCCCCAG
>JAUZOH010000584.1 GCA_030706565.1 Bacteroidota bacterium
AGGAATATCCACAGGGTTAAATATCTATCGAGGAATTTTAGACGTTTGTTTGAGGTCATTTTATTTGTTTTTAAAAATTTCTGTTTTATTCTGTCCCGGATACGATGGAACTTGCTTAATACAAATTTATTTGTTCCAATGAATTAAAAAAGTAAGTTGAACAAAAAGCCAACGATCATAATCCCTGCAGCTACAATTCCTACGAACGTGAAAATTAAGGGCAGTTTAAGCACTTTTCTCAGGATGATGGTCTCCGGAAGGGATAAACCTATTACTGCCATCATGAATGCCAGTGAGGTTCCCAGTGAGGCGCCTTTTTCAATCAGCACCGAAACAATGGGGACTATTCCTGCCGCATTCGAATATAGCGGTATACCGATTAATATGGAAAGTGGAACACTGTACCATGCTGATTTTCCCATGAATTTCACCATGAACTCTGCCGGGACATAGCCGTGTACGCCTGCACCAACGGCAATGCCTAATGCCACGTAAAGCCAAACCTTGCCGACAATTTCTTTTACTGCATTATATCCAAAATCAAAACGCTGTGGCCAGGAAAGATTCTTTTCTTCCAAATTCTCTTTACCAAAGCGGGTCGAATATACCCAATCCTCTACCCAATGCTCCAATTTTAATTTTCCGAGCACCCATCCGGCAATAATAGCTATGATAAGTCCGGTAATCATGTAGATAAGAGCAATTTTCCAGCCAAACAGACCGAACAGAAGAACTACGGCTACTTCATTGATCATAGGGGAGGCAATTAAGAATGAAAAAGTTACCCCCAGGGGAACTCCTGATTCAACAAATCCAAGAAATAAAGGTATGGCTGAACATGAGCAAAACGGGGTGATAATGCCAAGCATCGCTGCCATCACATTACCGGTAAATTGTTTTTTACCTTCAAGTGCCTTGCGGGTACGTTCAGGGGTGAAATAAGTACGGATGATTCCAACAAAAAATATGATAAGCGTAAGTAATAGCAATACTTTTGGAAATTCGAAGACAAAAAAACGTACTGATTCCGTCAGGTGTGTGCCTTTTGTCATCTTCAACACATCATCTATAAACCAGTTTGTCAAGGGTTGTAAAAAAGAATAGATTACAAACCAAAAAGGCAGCAATATTAATGGTAAAATAACTTTCCCAATATTTGATTTAAAAAAACTTAACATGTGTAAAAGGATTATTTAATGTAATAAACTGCCAGATAATAGAATCCTGTAAAAATGAATAGGACAGCAACTACAAGGCGGAACCATTTTTCAAAAGATTTTAACTTGTTGTAAAAATTACCGATACTTGCGACGCTGTATGCCAGCAACCAGGCGGTAAAAATAACCGGCAGCCCGGTTGCAAAGGCAAATAACACGGGCAGGTAAAGTCCGGATGCACTGGTTATGGTCAGAGGGATCAGTAACCCAAAATATAGAGCCCCGCTGTATGGGCAGAAAGCCAATGCGAAGACCACTCCTAACAGAAAAGCTTTCCAA
>JAUZOH010000585.1 GCA_030706565.1 Bacteroidota bacterium
CGATAAGAAACTGGCCAGCGAGAACTGCACTTGCCTTACCGCTTAAACCCCAGTGGCGAATGAGCGCTTGTTAGCGGTTCGTTGTTTTACTCGCCAGGTTTGGCAATTTCTCTAATTTCTACACTAGTACCATCACCATTAAGTATTGGACATCTTTTAGCAATTTTTTCTGCATCTTTTATGTTTTTTGCAAAAATAATAATATATCCTGCTACAGATTCATTATCCTTTGTGTATGGGCCATCTAATTCTTCTTGCTTCGGTTTAAGAACTTTTCCGTTTCTTGAAAAATGATTGCCTCCATCTCCTAATTGTCCCTTATCTGAAATATCATTAATCCATTCCATCCATTGAGTCATATACAATTTCATTTGTTCTGGTGAAGGCTGAGCGTCCTTGCTTGTAATGTCCATCCTGAACATTAATACAAATTCTTTCATTTTACCTTATGTTTTAAATTTATCACAAAACTAAAACGCTAAAACCACTTGCACATGGATATAGGTCAAAAAATGTCATTTCGATTTAAGTCTGCTTAATGTTTCTTGTGCAATATCCAGATAAGAAGCTAATATTTTGTTTGTAACACGTTGTATTAAATAAGGATTTGTTTTGAGTAACAACAAATATCTTTGTTTGGCACTTAATGTGGCTCTAATTGTTATACCCTATAGTGTTGAAAAATATATGCCATCTCCAATATTAATGGGCTTACGAAAGGTGCGTTGGCAGTTTTTGTTCCTCATATATCCATTGCCATGCAGTTCCATTTCAGTTGATGTTGAGTTGAACCAACTCGCCTTCCTTTAACGACAATGGTTTTCTTAACTTTGCCGGACTTCCGTTCAGCGAAAAAAGAGCCAAATCGAGATTTCCGTGCAGCACCTGAAGGGTTGCTTTCCCTGTTTCGACTTTGCAGGTTCCCCAGGCCGAACCGTTGCTCCAGAAGTAAGTTCCGGGATCGGATGTAAACCTCATCGATTTTTCGACTCCTGAATAATGGAAACCGCTCAAAGCCAGAACCGAAGCCCAGCTGGCCATTGCCCTTGCATAATGATGGCCACATTCAGGTTCATCGTAAGGATTTCTTTTGTACCCATCGAAACGGTCGCGAATGCTTTTGATACATTTCAGGCCATTGGCTGTTTGTCCTTCATAGATCATACCCACAGCGGCGGTATATTCAAAACCGGTCATCGATTCAGCAAAATAAGGGAATGGAATTTTCAACCGGCCATTCGGCCAACTGGCCATAATCAGACCGCTTTCGTTAACCATCACATACGAGCGCATGTTGTTGAATAAGGGCGAAAAATCGCTGACGTAATTGTACTTCATGATAGACTTGAGCGTGATTTTGATGTTCTTTTCGCTGGCCAGGTAACCCAATCCGCAGATGTGTGCCATGTATTGCCCCACCAATTGGTCAACCAAACAACCTTTTCCAAGCTGAAAATCAGGGTCTGAGAGCTTGGCTGATCCC
>JAUZOH010000586.1 GCA_030706565.1 Bacteroidota bacterium
CAAACGGTTATGAAATATGTGGACCTTGCCGTGGAAATGAACTGGCCTTACCTGCTTATTGACTGGGAATGGGATCAAATGACTAATGGCGGGAATATAACCGATGCGGTGAATTATGCAAAAAGCAAAGGGATTAAGCCGATGATGTGGTACAATTCCGGCACCAGCTGGCTCGGTCCCACACCAAACGACCGTTTGCTGACGTCCGAAAAACGGGCAAAAGAATTCGCGTGGCTCAATCAAATTGGAGTTTACGGGATCAAGGTTGATTTTTTTGCCGGCGACCAGCAGGATATGATGAAATATTATATCGACATTTTGAAAGATGCTGCGAAATATCATTTAATGGTAAATTTTCACGGGGCTACCGTTCCTAGGGGCTGGGCACGTACATATCCTAACCTGATGTCAATGGAAGCCATATATGGCGCGGAATGGTACAACAATGGTCCTGTATTAACTGATAAAGCAGCGGTTCATAATACCACACTTCCCTTTACGCGCAATGTGGTTGGCTCTATGGACTATACCCCGGTTACGTTTTCTAATTCTCAATATCCTCATATTACTTCTTATGGACACGAACTGGCCTTGTCTGTCGTGTTTGAATCAGGATTGCAACATTTTGCCGACCGGCCCTCAGCTTACGAAGCTTTACCACCCGAACCCAAGGAATTTTTAAGGCAAATTCCTGTTGCCTGGGATGATACTAAACTGATAGATGGATACCCCGGCGAAAAAGTTGTGATTGCCAGAAAGAAAGACGACAAATGGTATGTAGGCGGGTTAAACGGGAAGGATCAACCTCAGACTTTAATCATAAGCTTTGATTTTCTTGATAAAGGAACCTATAATTTGCAGATTATTAAAGATGGTAAGGACAATAAATCTTTTTCTTCTGAAACAATAAAAATACATAAAGGAGATAAAGTAAAAGTTGATTGTCTGCCCAGAGGCGGGTTTGCAGGGGTTGTTAAAAGGAAATGAAGTTCGGAAATGAGTTAGTGTTCCTGAAATGAAAAGATGTTAATTGTTGAGTAAAATAAAGAATAAAAATATTATGAATTTAAAAAGACTAATGTCGGCATTCATTTGCCTGATTGTAATCAGTGGAAGTTTATTCGGACAAAGCAAGGTGATTGATATCTGGAACGGGAAAGTGCCCGGTTCAATCCCGAATTCCGCTTATAAACAAAAGGTTGATTCTCTTTATTGGATAAAAATAAGGTTTATTACCACTCCCACTCTAAATGTATATCCTGCCCCCTCCGGCAATAATACCGGGACAGCAGTGGTTGTTTGCCCGGGAGGTGCTTATTATGGTTTATCTTTCATAAATGAGGGTACGGAAATTGCCAAATGGTTGAATAGTATAGGTATCACGGCATGTGTTTTGAACTACCGCTTACCCGATGATGCAATTATGAAAAACAAGGTTATTGGTCCGATGCAGGATGGCCAGCAGGCAATG
>JAUZOH010000587.1 GCA_030706565.1 Bacteroidota bacterium
CAGAACGTGAATTCCCGTCTTTTATAACTTGAGTGGGATCCATGTTGATGGCAGAAGTCAAAGCTCCTGCATCGCCAAAATTATTGTTTGAGTTCGTGCCTTTTACATTGATGCTTACTTTAAAGCTGTTTTTAAAAAAAATAGGATCAAGGCTGATATCGCTTGTCAATCTTTGTAAATCGGTATTTTTCAAAATGCCGTTCTGGTAGGTATAACCAACAGAAACCCTGTAAGGTAATGTTTTATATGCACCAGAAACGCTTAAATTATGATCCTGAGAAATTGCAGTACGGAAAATTTCTTTTTGCCAATTGGTGTTTGCACTTCCAAAGATTTTATAATTATCCGTTCCATATAAATTTTGATGGTCGTGAACAATTTGCCTGATTTCATCACCGCTATAAACATCTAAAAATTTAATCGCTTTAGATATGGAAATACTGGCATCATAGGTGATTTTCAATGGACTACCTGCTTTGCCTTTTTTAGTGGTGATGATGATTACTCCATTGGAAGCCCTCGAACCATAAATTGCAGTTGAAGAAGCATCTTTCAGGATGGCAAAACTTTCAATATCATTGGGATTGAGAAAAGACAGGTCGTTGTTCAAAATCAGTTCATCGACGATGATTAAGGGGGCGCTGACATTGGTACTCAAACTATTTATACCTCTGTTGTTCATCGTAAAATTGCTACCCGGCATGCCATTATTTGAAGAAATCGATAAGCCGGCAACTTTTCCCATTATTAATTCTGGTGAAGAGATAATCAAACCCCTGTTAAACTGATTAGTATCGATTACAACAATAGAACCCGTAACATTATTTTTATTTACAAACCCGTAACCAATATTTACTTTTTTATTGGATAAATAGGAGGTACTGTCATTAGAATATTGAATGTTGCTTATAACTTGCCCAATCAACATATTAGAAATAAATAGGCTAAATGCTAAATTAAAAAGCAAGTACTTCATACCTTTTATAAATGTCATCTTTCCCGATTTATTAACAAAATTTAGTATAAAAGATCGATATTAAAATGTCTCATCAATTGCGGTCTGTCTGAATTAATCAAGGATGTATATACCTTTATGTGCACGGAGAAATAACAATTAGTTTCAACAATATCCTTAGCTATAAATGCTTGTTATCTGATAAGATACAAGATAATTATTTTTGTTATATTTTTTCGGAATTATTTAATAAAAAATTTAAGTTTCGCAACTAAATATTTTCCTGAACGGAATAAAATTTAAAGTCAGTGATTTATTGTCCTTCAACCTCAATTTACCATGGGGCTAAAACAGGACGGTGATTCATTAAAAAGTTCCAGGACTTTCCTCCGCGAAGCGTTAAAAACAAAATCCTTATTGACTGCGTACTGTCTGAATGAAGCCGACGCCAGGAGGCGGAATGAGTTGACGCAGTCACAGTCTTTTTTGTAAACTTTTTGTGACGA
>JAUZOH010000588.1 GCA_030706565.1 Bacteroidota bacterium
AATGAAAAGGACAGTAAATATATTGTTTTTAGCTGCCATTACTTTTTGCGCCTTTGGCCAAAAAACAGAAATCAGGTATTTATCGGGCATAGATAAGGATCATACCGTAGCCTGGGATTTCTTTTGTACAAAAGGAATGAATAGTGGGAAATGGACATCCATTCAGGTTCCTTCACAATGGGAATTGCAGGGGTTCGGTGCATACAATTACGGCCAGGATAAAAAGTACAACGACGAACAGGGCTTGTACAGATATCCGTTTGATGTTCCCAAAACCTGGAAGAAGAAAAAGGTTTATATCGTTTTTGAAGGTTCCATGACCGATACGGAAGTTAAGATCAACGGAAAATCTGCAGGTGCCGTTCATCAGGGTGCCTTTTACCGGTTCCGCTATGATATCTCTGAACTTTTGAAATTCGGGACAAAGAACCTGCTTGAAGTCACGGTAAGCAAGGAATCATCCAATCCTACGGTCAACAGGGCCGAACGGAGGGGCGATTATTGGGTGCTGGGCGGGATATACCGCCCGGTGTATCTCGAGGCTTTCCCTTCCGGATTTATTGACCATGTTGCTGTTGATGCCAGGGCTGACGGGTCGTTCAATATGGATGTAGTACTGAATGGCGTTTCAAAATCAGGGAGAATTGAAGCACAGCTGCAAACCCTTGAGGGCAAAGACTTCGGTTCACCTGTCTCGGTTGAAGTTGCATCCGGCAGTTCTCCGGTTAGGGTTACGGGCCGTTTTTCAGATCCTGCCCTTTGGACTCCTGAGTCTCCCAACTTATACAATGTAGTGGTCAGCCTAAAAGATGGGAAAACTATCATTCACCAGGTAAAACAGCGTTTTGGTTTCCGTACCGTGGAAGTCAGGCAGGGTGACGGGATCTATGTGAATAACAAAAAAATCATGTTCAGGGGCGTTTGCAGGCACAGCTCCTGGCCAACTTCAGGCCGTTGCATGAGCAAAGAATTAAGCCTTGGCGATGTGAACCTGATCAAGGACATGAATATGAATGCGGTACGCATGAGCCATTATCCGCCCGATCAGCATTTCCTGGATGTCTGCGATTCCCTTGGATTATTTGTTCTTGACGAATTGGCCGGCTGGCACGGATATTACGATACCCCAACAGGGCAGAGCATTGTAAAGGAAATGGTAGAACGGGATGTGAACCATCCTTCCATTGTCCTCTGGGATAACGGGAATGAGGGGGGATTTAACAAGGATTTGCGCACAGAATATGCCAAGTATGACCCCCAGAACCGTCAGGTAATTGAACCCTGGGCCAAGCTTAACGGAATAGATACAAAACATTATCCTAATTTCAAGTATATCAGCAATGCCCTGGACAATGGAGGTATGATTTATTTCCCCACCGAATTTCTCCACGGGTTGTACGATGGCGGGCATGGCGCAGGACTCGAAGATTACTGGGTACTGATGA
>JAUZOH010000589.1 GCA_030706565.1 Bacteroidota bacterium
GAATATTGTGAAGGTAAAACAGTTTTAAATCAATATAGGATGAAAGCACCATTTAGCAGTCTGTTGATTTTATTAATAAATTTTACTGTCTGTGCCCAATCTATCCGTCTGAAAATTGCAGACTCGGAATATAATAACATGAACTATTCTGAAGCTATCCGGTATTATGCCGAATATTTATCTTCTCATCCTGATGACAGTTCAGTAAACAAAAAGATAGCTGTCTGTTACCGCAAGACCGGAGGTCTGAAAAATGCAAAACCCTACTATTGCAAACTAATAAAACTTGGAGATAACGATCCTTATAATTATTTATATTATGCCCAGGCTTTGGCCCAGAATTTAAAATATGATTCGGCGGCAATTTGGTACACCAGGTTTTCTATTGTAAAACCACGGGATAAAAGAGGGAAAAGGATGGCAGAAGCTTATAACAACATTGCAATTTTTTATACAGATACCCTGTATTACAAAATAAAACCGGTCTCATTCAACTCTCCCCAATCCGATTTTAGTCCTGCCTATTTTAAAAACGGCTTGGTTTATCTCTCCAATCGATCAAAAGGATCTGGGGAAAAATTTCCAGCTGAAGAAAAAAAAACAAACTTTTTGACCTATTATTTTTTTGATTTTGCCGATTCATCCGTAAAAAATTTCATCCCCGGAATTGCCTCAAAACTGAATGAAGGACCGGCCACCTTTAATGCAGAACAAAATGTGATTTTCTTCACTCAAAACAACGATTTTAAAGCAGGGAAAAATAAATCCGGAAGAACGACGCTACAAATCTATAGCGCAAATTTAAAAAACGGGAAATGGGGAAAATTTGAAAAATTGCCCTTTGAAAAAGACGAGTACTCCTACGGCCATCCTGCATTAAATAAGAATAACACCTTATTGTATTTCATTTCCGATATGCCGGGGGGCTATGGAGGCACCGACATTTATGTATGCGAATATAAAAATGGAATATGGGGAACTCCGGCCAATTTAGGACCAATTATAAATACCGAAGGTAATGAAATGTTCCCATTTGTTGACGAAATGGACAACCTATATTTTGCATCCGACGGCCATCCTGGCCTTGGCGGATTGGACATTTTTAAAGCCACCCCGGAAAACGGAACCTACAAAGAAGTTAAAAATATTGGCTCTCCTGTAAATTCAAATGATGACGATTTTGGATGGATTATCGACAAAAGGAATAATACCGGATATTTCTGTTCAAACCGACCCGGCGGTGCTGGTAACGATGATATTTATTCTTTCAAATTTAACAGTCCCTCAATTGAACTTTCCCTGGTCGATAAAACGAATGAGCAACCTGTTGATTCTGCCTTGGTTGAATTATTTTCTAACCAGGACAGCATAAAAACATTTGTTACAGCTCTTAATGGGTCGTGTACCATAAACTACGATGCGAAAAAAAATTACGAA
>JAUZOH010000590.1 GCA_030706565.1 Bacteroidota bacterium
AAATTTAACAAATCAATGTTAAGCTCAGGATGTTTATTTCTTTTCTGTTAAAAATAGGGCAGAAGATCATTTTATTATATACCCGAATATATCCCCATCCTGTGTCTATGACCGGGTTTAATCTGTTGATTTTTTTGAATATTAATCATCAATTGGCTCATTTTGTGACTTAAATTTGTGTAAAATGTATTTATGAGTAAAACCATAATTTGATATAAAATAACCTACTGATTGAACTAAAAGTGGAAAATAATAACATACTTCATTTATTTATTGGGACTTCTGGCTGGAGTTACAAACATTGGGCCGGTATATTTTACCCGGAAAATGTCAAACCTGCCGGTTATTTGGAATATTATACCACAAATTTCAACTCTGTTGAACTAAACTCTAGTTTTTATCACCTCCCCATGAAAAAAACCATTGCCGGATGGGTGAGTCGTACGCCGGAACCATTTGTATTTTGTCCGAAAATGAGCCGCTATGTTACTCATCTGAAACGGTTAGTTAATGTCGAAGAATCGCTCAACCTGTATTTTGATGTGTTTGAAGGAATGAAGGCACGGCTGGGCCCCGTTCTCATACAGTTGCCTCCGGGATTGCCGTTTGATAAACAATTGTTGAATAATTTTATTGGCATATTAACCGGGAAATATAGCACTTACAGGTTTGCCATTGAAGCCAGGCATAAATCCTGGTTCACGGACGATTGTTTCAAATTGCTTGGACAGTATAATATTGCTTTAGTAATAGCCGATTCGGGGAAACGATACCCTTATTATGAAGTTGTTACCGCTGATTTCGTTTACTTTCGTTTTCACGGGCATGAACAGTTGTATGCTTCAGACTACAGCGAACAGGAATTGCAGGATTATGCCGGAAAAATAATTTCCTGGTTGAAGGAAAACCATGAAGTTTGGGCGTTTTTTAATAATGATTATCAGGGGTTTGCTCCTAAAAATGCAAAGCGATTGAATGAAATTATATCAGAGGCCTTGAATATCGTATAGAAAGCTCCATTCAAAATTATAATATGTCATAACTTTGAATTTTAAATCGTCATAGCTGATGGACTATATTCCTGTAAGAGTTGAATGCCATTCAGTCTGGAAAGCGGATGAATATCCGGTATGCTTTTATTTGGGAAAGGAGAAATTTGAAATAAAAGAAATAATTGATCGTTGGTACCAGGGAGACATAAACCCAGAATGGCCGGCAGCTAATTATTTTAAGGTTCGGACCATTTTAGGGAAGCTATATGTTTTGAAGCATGAGATTATCAAAGATGTTTGGCATTTAATTGTTACTGATGCGGAATTTTTTTTTGACCACCGTTTGGACCAGTAACATATAAAAGTTATTATGTTTTTTTTAATCCCGAAACCTGCATATAATCTTGATATGCAAAAA
>JAUZOH010000591.1 GCA_030706565.1 Bacteroidota bacterium
ACCCTGCAGGTTTTTCCACCTGAAACCTTTTTACATCATGGGTGACCTGCTCGATGTTGAGGATCTTTACAACATGCTCTTCCATAATCATTGAGATTTGATTACTAAACGAAATTTAAGCATTTATTGTTTAAATTGCAAAAGGACAGGGGAATAAAAGAATGTGAAATCCGGTGGGGAGGGTTTGTTTGAGAAAGTTTGGAATAGTGGTTCAAAATTAAAACTCTATGTTTTGTATTTATCATATCCATCATTGCCTTTGTCTGAAGCCAAAGGTTAAAAGAATGGCAATCTTTCCGACTTTAACCAAATATCCGGTATTATGATCAATATCCAATTTGAGCTAAAGCCCAGTAGAATCCCGGATACCTTACCCCGTAGGCTAAACCTGCCATTGGATTGTTGATTTTTGGCATAGAATTCTTGTATGACCAAGCCCGTAGGGCTTACCTGTGCATAACCCCCGGATTCATCCGGGGGAAAGAAATGCAGGACATAATTAACCCGTAGGGATTGTTCCAATAATTATACGTACGGTAAATCCGCAGGACTTATCCTTGCAAAGCTTTTGGCTTATCCGGGACAATATTAGAAGATGTGTACGAAAAACTGTTGAAAAATAAAGGGATATAAAAGAAGAAAACATTTATTGATATCAGGGAAACTCCTACGGAGTTTTAAAACCGAGGCATTCTTTCACCCCCAGATAAATCTGGGGGGTATGTGCGGGAGACGCCGCTGGCGTCACATTTAAAATCTGCATCCTGCTGAGCGGAGATTACTCGATAACCGCTGGCAGCATAAAAACGCCCCGTAACTGGCTGATATAATTCAGTAATAACCAGGTGTCATAAAGCTGCATGAGATAAAATAATAGGTCAGATACCACAAAGCCGCATTGCAGCGAATTGAAATTCCATCTTATTCCAAAGATAAATTTTGAATCCGGATCCCAAAGAGTTTCGCCACTGAACTGGATTATTGAGTTCGTTGATCTTTTCTACAAAGATTTCGCCCCCTCGTAGCTAAGGCAGGCCGAATTGTTCTCCTCCTCTGGCTTTGTCTATACTATTGCGATAGGTCACCTCTTCAGAGTTTACAACAAACCTTTCGTTTTTTTTACTAAAGTCAGGACATCCCTTCGGGATTGGCCGGGAAGTTTTTTGTTTTATTGTTCAAATTGCAACATGCCACTCTACCTTATGAATAAAAAGAACGAATGAATAGAAAAAATCTCCGTGTATTTAGTGTTCCCGTGTTATGTGTTTTTACCACAAATGCACGGGATTCACAAAGTATATAATAGTGAACGTTTTGAAAATCATAGAAATCCTTGTGGTTGAAAAATTTTTTAAAGAAAAATCATACATTACTTCCTGTTTTTAG
>JAUZOH010000592.1 GCA_030706565.1 Bacteroidota bacterium
AGGTGCTTTGGAATACCGTTCACCGGCATAATGTAAGGCAGGTTGATTTCCGTTGTGGTTGAACTGGAAAGCTCAATCTTGGCTTTTTCTGCAGCTTCCTTCAAGCGCTGTAAAGCCATAGGATCTTTTCTTAAGTCAACGCCTTCATCATTCTGAAATTCATCAGCCATCCAGTTGATCAGGACGTGGTCAAAATCGTCACCGCCCAGGTGGGTATCTCCGTTTGTTGATTTCACTTCAAACACGCCATCACCCAGTTCAAGAATGGATATATCGAATGTGCCCCCACCCAGGTCGAAGACAGCAATCTTCATGTCCTTGCTTTTTTTATCAAGGCCATAAGCCAAAGCTGCGGCGGTAGGTTCATTGATGATTCTCTTTACATGTAAACCCGAAATTTCGCCGGCTTCTTTGGTGGCCTGTCGCTGTGAATCGCTAAAATAAGCAGGTACAGTGATGACAGCCTCGGTTACTTCCTGGCCCAGGTAATCTTCAGCAGTTTTCTTCATTTTCTGAAGGATCATGGCTGAAATTTCCTGAGGAGTATATAAACGGTCTTCAATTTTTACACGGGGCGTATTGTTGTCCCCGCGAATTACATTGTAAGGTACACGTTCTATTTCCTTGGTTACTTTATCGTAAGTTTCGCCCATAAAACGTTTAATCGAATAAACCGTTTTTTGTGAGTTGGTGATGGCCTGTCTTTTTGCAGGATCGCCAACTTTCCTTTCTCCATTATCAATAAAGGCAACAATTGAAGGAGTGGTCCGTTTGCCTTCGCTGTTGGGAATAACAACCGGCTCGTTACCTTCCATCACTGCTACGCATGAATTGGTGGTTCCTAAATCTATGCCAATAATTTTGCTCATATTCTTTATTTTATAGTTATTGTACTTTTAATTTCTGCTGATATCCTTTCAATGATTGTGCCATGATTTTGAGCTTTGTCAAAAAGGAAATTTTGGCATTCTCCAAGGAGGGCTTTTTAGAAAATTGTCACCAATATGTCAAAATGACATAATAAGTCTGACAGATAATATTTCATCCCGGAAGTTTTTTGTGATGGTCAAACTTATATCTTCGCAATAAAAAATCAATTACAAATTTAATCATGTAGGAATAATGAAAAAACATATTTTTACTAAAGGGCTTTTTAGTCTTTGTGTATTCCTTGCCTGTGGTTGGGTATCTGTAAAAGGGCAGGACGTTCCGGTTAAAGAAGCCAGTTTGTTGTATGAGGCCGGGGCAGTCAATGCTGAAGGTTCGATGTGGATTCCCAAAACTCAGGAACTATATTGGATAGACATTGAAAAAGGCATTTTTAACATCCTTAACCCGGTGAACAAGCATAATCGTGCTTACCCGTTGG
>JAUZOH010000593.1 GCA_030706565.1 Bacteroidota bacterium
AAAGCTTCTGAAATCATTAGATACTCAGCCCCATCTCCACTAAGTGAAGGCGGAATAAAAAAGGTAATTTTTATACAAAAATAAAAGGAAGAGATAAAGAAAAAGGAAAGGCAAAAAATCCTTTCAAAATTTTTTTTGTTATGTGAAGAATATGAAGGTAGAATATTGATCATAAACTTAACTTAAAAGAGAAAATTGTAATTACAAAATCAGCAATCACGGTATCAACATGAGTTATTGCCATTTTGGGATTTATGGGGGAAAAAAATCAATAATCATTTTAATTCATAACAAACATATCTTTTACATATTCCGCTTTACCCTCAAATCATCAAAATAAACCGGACTGTCACCATCATCCCATAAATACACGGCCAACAGACTATCTTTGGGTTGAACAGGAAGAATAAAAGCCAACCTTAACAATTCCCACTTATTTACCTTTTTCACCACATCATAATCGCGGATATAAAATTCATCCTTGTTTTTGGCAGATGCAACCACACTGCCATTTCCTTTTTCTGATGACCGCCAGACGGTTATATCGAATTTTTCTCCCTTTACAGATTTGGGAAACCAGCAAGTCATGCCAAAAGCCCTGTTCCTGGTCAATTCAATCGAGGCCCTACCTGAATGATGTTTCTCATGCGACTGGCATATTCCCCCCTGAAAACAAAATGTTTTTTTTCTATCCATAAAACTCTTTTTATCCGATGTCAGAGTTTCAGCATCACAGCAAACTTCTTGTTTTGTCTGAAATTCAGGCCGTTTTAATGCAAATCTCTTATTTTTCGGCCTGTCCAACCTGAAAATCCGTATAGTCTTGTATTCCCCTGCCTTATCGTTCATGTAACTCTGCAAATATTCCTTACTGGTGATATTGGTGCCGACAAGTATCAGATACTTAGCACCTAATTTAACAGATGCAGCAATTCCGGCACTATCCGAATTATACCCGTAACATCCGGTCCATCCGGGTTGATTCATTAAATATAAGGTAAAATGGCTATTATCAGGCAAACAAACAACCTTATCCTCAGGTTTAATGCCAATTGAACGCAGATAAGGAGTAACCGTATAAACATCCTTATATTCGGGATATTCGTTCATCCAGCCCTCATATCGGGTATGCATTTCATGAGAAGCATACCAAACATTATAAATCAGAAAAAGGGAGAATACAAGTTTGGCCCATTTCGACCGGAATACCTTTGGATATCTATTCTCCAGACTATTGGCGAAAGTAAAAAGGACAAAGATCAAGAAAATATACAGATCAATGGTATAGTAATCATGATCTTTGAAGGTTTGAAACCATAATATAATATAGGAAACAAAGCCAATGAACAAAAATGACAAAATGTACCCT
>JAUZOH010000594.1 GCA_030706565.1 Bacteroidota bacterium
ATACGATTTTGCCTTTATGTTTAAATATTCCGAACGTCCCGGAACTTATGCCGCCCGGCATTTGAAAGACGACGTGCCTGAGGAAGTGAAGAACCGCAGGCTAAGCGAAATTATCGCCCTGCAAAACGAATTGTCCGCCGAAAACAAAGAGCAGGACGTGGACTCTGTTGTCGAAGTGCTGGTGGAAGGCGTCTCCAAGAAGTCGGAAGCCGAACTGTTCGGCCGTACTTCGCAGAATAAGGTAGTTGTTTTCCCGGCTGAAGATGCCCGGGTAGGCGATTATGTCAAAGTTAAAGTCAACCGGAATACCTCCGCTACCCTGATTGGGACGATGGTGAATTGACCACAATTTAATGTTTTCCCTCACTTGAAGTGAATCTGTCTGATTTCCACCGTTTATTTTAAAATTTTCATAATAATCATTTTTTTGTGTTTCTGTTTTATAACTTTATAGAACGATCCTGGTTTGAGGCAGGTTTGTAGTTCCACTCTTATTAGGAAATAATCGTAATATGGGGGTATAGAAGCTATGACCGACCAGGCATTATAGTTAATTGACTTACTTTTTTATTATCTTTGAGAAAATATTTTACCATGACAGTATCTGATTTAAAGCTTAAACTGTTTCGTCAGATAGATAATCTTGAAAAAAATAAACTTGAAGAAGTATACGGCTTGTTGATTAATTATATTAATGGACAAAAAGATATTTCCGATTGGGAAAAGTTATCAGATAATCAAAAAAATGGTATATTAAATGCAATTGAAGAAATTGAGAACGGGAAAGGGATTCCGAATAAAACAATTCTAGATAAATTCCGTAAGAAATATTCTCATGCCTAAACAGGTTGTATGGTCTCCACTATCTGAAGGTGACTTTGCAATGATTCTTGATTATCTCTACAAGAATTGGGATGAAAAAGTAGCGATTCAGTTTATTGATTTAACTGAAACTATTCTCGGACAAATAGCCATAAATCCAAGACAATTTCCTATCATCAATAAAAAGAAAAGAATAAGAAAATGTGTCCTGACAAAGCACAATACAATGTATTATCGAGATGGTAAAAGTCAGGTAGAAATTCTAAGAATCTTCGATACAAGACAGGATCCCAATACCCTGATTTATAAATAAACCCGGCACTCTCCAAATAGGACTCTGAGCGGTGTGATTAAATATCCTGATAAATTTATGGTTTAAATCATGCCAGAAAAATTCCAGAACAAATTCCAATATCCTCCGGTGGGGTTGCAAAATTGGGATAATGGATCAAATGGCCTGTATTTTGTAACCATTTGCACAGATAACCGGGAATGTTATTTTGGAAAAATTACGTCCCCCATCATC
>JAUZOH010000595.1 GCA_030706565.1 Bacteroidota bacterium
GAGAAGAACAATATCTTGAAGGAATGTTGGACTGGGATGGGATTCCTAATCGTAAGTATGAGGAATACAAGAAAATAGCTACCGAATTTAATAAGATCGGGAAATATTTCCCATACAAACCGCAACCTGAAGTAGGTTTGGCATTTTCTTTTCCGAGTCAGATAGCAAGTGGCTCCTTTCCTGAACAACAAGAAAACCAGCTGCAAGCCTGTTGGAATCTGTTTTATTGGCGCAATATGGATGCAAATGTTGTGGAAATCAGTAAAAGTGAGTTGAAATATAAATTACTTTTTGTTCCCGGCATTACGGTTATGGATGAAATAACAGCCAAAAAAATCCGTGAATTTGTAAAGAACGGAGGTACGGTTATTATGACCAGCAATTCGGCTTTTATTGATGAAACAGGGAAGGTGTTTTCTACTACCCGTCCCGGTCGCCTGAATGATGTATTTGGAATCCGGATAGCAAATTTCGAAGAAACGGAGGCATATAATGAAATATCCCGTAAATCATACAAAGGGAAAAAACTTGAGTTTACTTACAAAGGGAAATCGGTTGATACCGAATCGTCCAGGTTCGACATCATTGAACCGAAAGGAGCTGAGGTAATCGGAAGTATAACCAGTCTGGATAAAGACTATCCTGTCATGACCTTGAACAAATATGGAAAAGGCCAGGCGATTTATGTCGGGTTACCGGCTGATGCCAGCGTGCTTAACCCTGTCCTTGATGAACTGATTGACCAGTTGAATATTAAAAAAGGGCCGGAAGTACCCTCGGGTGTAATGGCCAGGCAAATTGACAAGACCCATTATTTGTATCTGAATGTGAGCGGTGAACCGAAAGAAATCCTGATGAAAGGCAAATCCAGAAGTATTCTTTTCGATAAGGACTATGCAGGTAACTTTAGTATTGCACCTTATGAGCCGGAATTTATCGAAGTTAGATAGATTTTGATACAAAAAATATCAATGCCCATTAAACATTAAATAATAATACAAATGAACAGACAATTACTATTTAACAGCCCGCTGTTAGTCTTGTTTTGTTGTTTTTTATTCAATACTGTACAGGCACAGGATGTAAATATTACAGTAGATGCATCTTCGAACAAAAAAAAGGTATCTCCAAATATATACGGGCGAAATGAAAGCTTTGACAAATCAGTCCAATTTTATAAAGATGCAGGATTGCGTTTAGCTCGGGTTGGCGGAGGTAATAACATGTCTGCATATAACTGGCGACTAAAACTTACGGTTCATCCCGACTGGTATAATAACGTTTATGGGACAGATTGGGATGTTTATGCACAAAAAATCAATAACAA
>JAUZOH010000596.1 GCA_030706565.1 Bacteroidota bacterium
CATATTGATTAAAAACAGAAGTATCCCTGCATAAAATCAAATAACCGTTTGCAGCAATTGCCACATCCCTAAAAGATATGGATTGAGCTCCTATATTCATGGCCCAACCTGAAAGATTTATCGAATATTTCGTTCTGTTATATAATTCCATATACTCAGCCTGGGGTAATCCGGCCGAAGGCTCCGGATCTGCCATGATTTCGTTGATCACTACATCAAAAGGCTGAGGCTTATACCAAAAAAAAGTCAAAACGGCAGGTTCGAGGGTATCTTTATTTGAATTGTACAATCCATGAACATAAAGAGAATATTGGTTTTTATGTATAAAACCAACATTAAATTTAAGATGTATCCTTGCAGGAATCTCTTTATCTATCCATACAGAATCCGGGGTATTCCCGGTTTCCTTCAATAGGTAACAGCTTTTCAGAAGTACATTTTTTGTATCGGGAACCTGCGAAAAGCATACGACCAGATGATTTTCTGAGAGAGGCCTTGCTTCAAGGGCTTCAAAAGGACAATATGAAAACATTTGGTTAGCAGGATCTTTAATGATATTCCCATTTTGATCGCTTAGATGGCTTATATTTAGGGTATGGGCTAAATTCTTTTCAAAGGGCTTTTCAAAACAAAGTAGAATCAGGGAAGCATCTGCAGTATCCTGCTTAACCACCGCGGGCTGTATAGAACCATTGATAAGATAATTCCCTGTATTTACGGCCGATTGATTAGAAATATATTCTGAAAAGCGGAGTTGTAAAGTCGTGTTATTCAGTACCTTCAACTCAATCAATTTGGGAGGAATAGTATCCAAAACAGGTAATCCGGCATAGAAATCATCAGCCCAAAGCTGGCCGGCACGGGAAGGAGTAAAAGTATACAATAACCCGCAATATCCGTTACTTTTGAAACTTGTATCAGACATACTGCCTGCTGTTAGAAGTTTTTGAAAATCACCGGACATATTATATTTTAAGGCCCACAATCCTTGAGAACTGCGGGTAACTTCAAGAGCAACAGTATCTGAAGCGTTCCAGTCAAAGTTGGCGTTAATTAAAGCACTCACGATATGTCCCTTCTCCATTTTCCAAAGGGTAAGCTTATCCGTAGTACCCGACAAGTTCACTCCGACAACATAACCCGTCAACTGCTTCCCGTCAAGATCA
>JAUZOH010000597.1 GCA_030706565.1 Bacteroidota bacterium
GATGCAGAAAGAGAATAATTGTTTCTTCTTCATTGCTGACCTTCATTCTTTGACTACTCATCCCACACCTGTTGATTTGCATGAAAATGTTAAAAAGATTCTTTCCGAATACATTGCCTGCGGACTGAATCCTGAAGAATCGACCATCTATATCCAGAGCGATGTCCCAGAGATTCCGCAACTCTACCTCCTTTTAAACATGAATGCCTACATCGGGGAACTGGAAAGGACCACTACCTTCAAGGAAAAAATCAGGAAACAGCCTGACAATGTCAATGCCGGCCTGTTGACTTACCCCGTGCTGATGGCTGTAGATATTATCATTCATAAAGCAACAAAAGTTCCTGTAGGTAAAGACCAGGAACAAAATCTTGAAATGACCCGCCGTTTTGCCAACCGTTTCAATTTTATGTATCATGTGGATCTTTTCCCCGAACCTTCAGCTTACAACTTCGGCAAAGAATTAGTAAAGGTTCCTGGTTTGAATGGTACAGGCAAAATGGGCAAATCTGAAGGAAACGGAATTTATCTGATTGATAGTCCTGAAGATATCCGTAAAAAGGTGATGCACGCCGTTACCGATGCCGGCCCTCAAAAAATGAACCAGGAAAAATCGGAACCCATTCAAAATCTTTTTACCTTAATGTCTTTGGTTTCAACTCCCGATACGGTAAAATATTTTGAAGATAAATACAACAGCTGCACGATCCGCTATGGAGAGCTGAAAAAACAATTGGCCGAAGATATTATTAAGTTCAATTCGCCCATCCGGGAACGTATACTACAGATAGAATCCGATAATGATTATTTGCATAAAGTGATCACTGACGGAAAAGAAAAGGCCCGGGAAAGTGCAGCAAAAACATTGAAGGAAGTCAGGGAAATTATTGGATTTTTGCCCTTCTGATTTTTCGAAAGGATAGCAGCTCATAACTTTTTCATTTTTTCGATCTGCTCTTCAGGGCTTACTTCCTGAAGTTTTTGGGCTGCTTTTGTATAAAAACAGAGCCCATTAAGTTGCTGGATCAGAATTTTGTTCCACGACCGCCGGGAACCTATATGGCTGCGTTCATAAAGTTCGCGGAACAAATTTTCAGATTGAAAATAAAAATCCACTCTGCCCATATAAGCACTGAAAGCGTCTTTAAGGATTTTCTCAAGTTGA
>JAUZOH010000598.1 GCA_030706565.1 Bacteroidota bacterium
GGGAGAATTTTTTTATACCAAGCCATGCTTTTTTCGAGAAACTCAATATGGTTCCAAAGGGCAAAATGTGCTTCATGCCACCAGTGCATCTCCAGATGGAATTTCCCGTACCAGCTGTTGCAGGTCAGGCCTGTTTCCTGAGGAGGAACAGATCCGGCACATTGAATCCTCAATAGATACTGGGATAAAATAATCCGGCGTTCAAGCTCGGGGGCACGTTCATCTGTACTTCCTGAAAAATCAACAGCCCCTCCGGTTGTCCAATATTTCTTCCATACTTCATGGTTATTTTGGGCAGTTTCGATAAAACCCGGATTTTTTGCTACAGGCTTGCCAGGCGAGAACAAACAGGAAAAAGTAATTTCATCCTGGTTTTTCGATGGGGAAAGGACAAAATAATGCTTTGCCTTTTCTCTGATGGTCGCCTTTCCGCTCCATTCAATCTTTGCATAATATACGGTTGTATCCAGTGAACGACTTATAATTGCCCCGGCGGGAATTAAAGTCAAGCGTGAACCATGCTTTCCGGGATGGTTCCAATCGCATCCCGAATCAACATGCCCGCCCGTTGGATAAGGAAAACGGAAATTAATTTTTAAAAGCCCTTCTTTAATTAATGGGGAATGAACTTTTGCAGCCACCATATCTTTATTCTGATGACAATAAGTTGCCACCTCCACAGGCTTGCCCTTAATCAGAAAAGTGCTGTGAATTTCTCCGTTCCAGGGGTTGAGCACCTCATGGATATTTGAAATATCAGACATTTTTACCTTTGAACCGTCTGAATTTATGAGTTCCAGGCCAATACAGCCCAAATGCAGACGGTGGGGATTTACCCGGAAATAATCACCGGATTCTTTAGCATGAGCTGGTTCTTTCAGCTGTGATAAATATTTTATCTTTCTCCCATGAAAATCATATTCTTTATAGGACTCTTCGAGGCGGTAGTTTTTTAAGTTTGAGAAACTATGCCATCCCCATTGCGATTGGGTACCCAGGCATATGCCTTTTTCATAAAATTCGGGGAAAGTCTGCAAACCGGTGGCATCCACCGTAAAGGCAAATTCCCCGTTACCCACGGTCAACGAAGTCAGCGAATCAAATTTTTCAACAACGACCTTATGGCGTTCTACCAAAGCTTTCCTGTCAATAGGCTGGGCAAAA
>JAUZOH010000599.1 GCA_030706565.1 Bacteroidota bacterium
CAGGCCGGGAACCATCCAAGTTAAATTGATCCTCAAAGGTATCAATACCTTGTAAACGGAAAAAATTTCCAATAAGCTTGGCATAGTCTTCCTGCCACTTTTTATCCTTGCCAAACCAGGCATAATCCATAGCAATATTCATGGGAACACGCCAGGAATCATAACGAAAAGCAGCAGGCATCCAGGGGGTGGAATGCGGCATTCCATTAAGGTCTGTATAATCGGCATTCAGGCCGGTAACAGGATCACAAGCCCTGTGTAAAAAAGCCCGGGCAGAGTCGGCACAAGCCCTGTAAAATTGTTCATGGCCGTCCTTGGCATATTCGGCCCAAATCTCGAAAAATGCCGGTAAATTGTACGAAGGGTCAGTCCATTCGTATCCGTTTCCTTCGGGCACAAATGAAATTATTTTGTGTTCGATATTGATCAGATTATGGATTCCGTTACTGCCGTCTTTCTTCCACATAGCATCCAGAATTTTCCTTGCTTCTGCATAGTAATTAATGCCGGTATTATTTCCCCAACGGTTTGAAGCAAACAGCAGGCAGGTAATATAATACAACTCGCCGTCAGATGCTGATCCTTCGGAATTTCGCCTCATCGTCTTTGGATTGAAACTCCAGGCAAAATAACCTTCCCTGGGCCCATCCTGATGCTGAAGATATTTCTTCGACCATCTCCAGATACGGTCAAAAACATCTTTTTTATTCAGTTGTACCGCAATCATCATCCCATAAGAGAGGCCTTCAGTCCGGGCATCATGATTTTTCAAATCCGACACATAGCCCATGGAATCGCCTACTTCAAAGTAGATCCGGTTTGGCCCTTCAAAAAGGTCGGAATAGGTTTTTGCCACTTTCTGATCAATCGCTGACTGACTGTATCCGGCTTCCAAAAAAAGATTTCTGTAAAAACCGGTATAAAAAGCCCCGGTATTATTGGAACTTCGTTTGGGAATCACCTTTCTATTTGCCGACATAGTACCAAGGCCCAAATAAAAAACACCAATCATCAGCAATATGATGATTTTTATCTTTAAAATATTTCCCCGAAAAAACTCACTTTCCTTCATCTATTTAGCTGATTTTATTTATTATTTGAACTGATAAAAGATTCATGCAGCAATGTGTGTTCCTGTCTTTGAC
>JAUZOH010000600.1 GCA_030706565.1 Bacteroidota bacterium
AAGAATATGGCTTACCCAAAGAACAGGTTAAAAGCAACACTTTTAAATTCTTCCTTTTTATGCTGTTGCTGGTTCTTTCCTGTGCCGGTATACTTTTCATACTGAATAAAGATTATTTCACCCTGGCTTCCATCATGTTGCACATTGATGTTTTTTCTTTTGGCGGCGGACAGGCCTCCATGCCCATCATGTATAATGAACTGGTGGATATATTCAAATGGTTTGACGAGAAGACCTTCATGGACGGAATGATCCTGGGGCAAATCACGCCGGGTTCGATCATTATTGCTGCGACATTTTTCGGATACCTGCACTTTGGCGTCATCGGCAGCATTATTGCCACGATTTGTGTTTTTACCCCTTCCTTTCTTATTCTGATGGGCATCATTCCTTTTTTCGATAAGCTGAGGCAATATCCTCAATTTAGCAAGGTGATCAACGGGATATTATGTTCGTTTGTCGGTTTGCTGGCTACCGTTACCCTCCGTTTTGCAATTGGCATCCATTGGAATATCCTGAACATAGCTTTTGCCATTGTCGCTTTTCTTTTATTGATCAAAAAGGTGGATGTAATTTGGATAGTTCTGGGAGGCGTACTGCTGGCTTTTTTGTTTTAGAAGTTCAGTGAAGGCGAAGTTGAATCAGCGAATTCAATTGTTTTAGTCCTTTGCCGGCTTTATTTATATCTTTGGCCTTTTTCGGAATTCTCAGATGGTATAGGTATTCCGGGAGAAACAGAATTGAAATCAGCCATTTTTAGATGAATTTAATAGCCCTGTTTGCAGATTATTCCTTCTTAAAAATCCTGGCCCTGGCATTTTTTGCCTTTACTGCCGGATTTATTGATTCCGTTGTAGGGGGAGGTGGTTTAATCCAGATTCCAGCTTTATTGATCAATCTGCCCAACTATCCTTTGACTACCTTATTCGGAACAAATAAAATAGCCGCTTTGTCCGGGACATCGGTAGCAGCTTTCCAGTATGCGCAAAAGATAAAATATAATTTCAAGTTGCTTTTTATTATTTCTTTCTTCTCGTTCATTTCTTCAAACCTG